>CAKPSX010000001.1 GCA_934184665.1 uncultured Clostridia bacterium
ACATTTTTCTTTAGATATATGAGACCACTTATAGAAAATGGAAATGTTTATTTAGCACAACCACCACTATTTAAGTTATCAAAAAAAGGTATGCAAGATATTTATTGTTATACAGATGAAGGATTAGATAAAGCCTTTAAAGAACTTGAAGAAAAGGGAATAGCAAGAGAGGCTGTTTCAATACAAAGATATAAAGGTTTAGGGGAAATGAATCCTGAACAATTATGGGAAACAACAATGGATCCTGAAAGAAGAACACTGGTACAAGTTACTATGGATGATGCTATAAAAGCAGATGAAATTTTTACAATCTTGATGGGGGACGATGTTGATCCAAGAAGAAAATTTATTGAAGAAAATGCAAAATATGTAAAAAATCTTGATATATAAATAATAATAGGATTCCACTTTTGGAATCCTATTATCTATAAAGCTAATAACAATCTTTACTCAAACTAATAGACATAATGGTTTGATCTAATGCACATTACTATACAAATAAACCATACACCACATATATTAATCAGTTGTTCGACCACAAATACATTAGTAGAAACCATATTCATCCTCACAGAGGACTAATAATAACCCCATATAATATAAGAATAATCTTAGCTCAAATATATTACATATAATTTAACCATATATAAAATACAAAAATAATCCTTGAAAAATTTTAATAAAATACAGCTTACATACACATAATATACTCTTATCGCCGACACATACCAATCCACAGAGTGAACCAACATACATCTTTGCTCGAATACTAATAAACCTAAAACAATCTATTAGTAATCTTAACTCAACTGGTATTAACCTTATACGATTATTATGGACAGTTTTTTAAATTATATTCATAAAAACAAAAAAATTTTAAAATTATTATATATTCTTTTTGTTCTATATATTATACAGGTCTGTCGAAAAATGTCGATGAAAATATCTTGACAAAAGAAGAAAATAATAGTAAAATGATTTGGAAATAATTACTAATTTTTAGTAGTATGCATTCATTATAATTAGTTTAAACTTTTTTTCATATTTTTATTTAATCTTAAAGTAAATTTTATATCTAAATAACAAGGAGGTAAAAAAATTAAATCAGTACAAAAATGGATTCCAGTAGAAAAAATATTTGAAAATGGAATAATTAAAATCAATAAAAATAAATATATTAAAATCTTAAAAATTAAACCAATAAATTATAATCTAAAAACTCAATTGGAAAAAGAATCAATTTTAAATTCATATAAAGTTTTTTTAAAAGCATGTAATTTTGATATACAAATTTTAATTCAAAGTAAAAAAGAAGATTTAGGTCAACATATAAATAACTTAAAAGAAAATCCAGAAAATAAAAAAAAGCAAGAATATTTAAATCAATATATTAAATTTATTCAAGAAAAAAATAATACTAATAAATCAGTTTCAAAAAATACATATTTAATTCTAAAAATGGAAATAAAAAATAATTCAGATAATTATGAAGAAAATATTTTCCAGGAATTAAAAGATAGATATTTTAAAGTAAAAGATAATTTATCAAGATGTGGTAATGATGTTTTTGAATGTTCAAAAGATGAATGCATAGAAATATTATTTTCATTTTTTAATATCAAGAAATATCTTGAAAAATAGATATACAAATGATTTTAAAATATGAAATAATTAATTGTTTATATAATAGGAAAGTGTAACTTGCCTATTATATAAACAGCTATAATTGTCAGGCATTTGAGAGAGTTTACTCATAGTTAAAAACTTAAATCGGGCACGAATATATCAAAGAAATTTTAGTATTTTTTATGATGAGAGGAGTGATAAAGATAGAAATAAAATCGAAAAATAATAATGTAAAAAAATATAATAAAAATAATTATAATAAAATAGCAGCTAAAAAAAATAATAAAAAAAGTAATTACGAAAATAGCGATAAAAATAATTTTAATAAAAATTATCAAAAAAATAAAAATAAAAATGAAGATAAATTAAAAAATAATATTCAAAATAAAAAAATAGAAAAAAATAAAATTAACTCAAAAAATAAAATAATAGAAAAAATGGGAAATAAAATAATAAATTTAAAAATTATAAAAAATATATCTGAAAAAAATAACAAAATAAATGAAGGAAATTTTAAAAACATTGATTATATTTCCCCAACATATATTAATTTAAATAATCCAAAATATTTAGAAATGGAAGATTATTTTTATTCTGGTATTATAATAGTTAATTATGCAAGAGAGCAAGATGATTTAATATTAAAATCATTAATTGAGGCAAATATTAATATGAATATTTCAATGTTTTATGAAAAAGGAGATACAATAAAAGCATTAAAAGAAATATCCTATAACATAGGGAATGTAGGAGTTGAATTAAATCAATTTAATGAAAATAGACAAGATATGGATATTGCACTTTTCACATATAATGACGCAAAATATATCAGAAAAGAGATACAAATTGACGGAGAAGAAATATATTTTTTATATATTTATTTGAGCATTTTTTCGAAAGACAAAAAAGAATTAGAATATAATTTAGATAAAGTTGAAACAATTTTACAAAGTAAAGGGATGCAAACCAAAAGATCAAACTTTAGACAAGAACAATTATTTTTATCTTGTTTACCTTTAGCAGAAAATAATTCGGAATTAAAAAAAGTTGGAAAAAGAAATATTTTAACAAAAGGTTTAATATCAACATATCCATTTATATCATCATCAATTTTTGAAGAATCTGGAATTTATTTCGGAAATAATCTTTATAATAATTCATTAGTTTTAATTGATAAATATAATAATCAAAAATATAAAAATGCAAATATGTGCATTTTTGGAACAAGTGGTGCAGGAAAATCTTTTTTTACAAAATTATTAATTTTAATAAATACATTATTAGGAATGGAGCAATATATAATTGATCCTGAAAGAGAATATAATAATTTAGCTGAAAACTTAGGTGGAACAATTATAAAATTAGGACCAACATCAGATAATTGTATAAATATTTTTGATATCAGAAAAGAAAGTATTGAAGAAAATGAACATGGATATTTAGCAACAAAAATAGGGAAATTAATAGGATTTTTTAATTTAGTTTTTGGAGAATTAAATGAAGAAGAAAAAGGAATAATTGAAGAAAAAATAATAGAGGTATATAAATTAAAAGAAATTAATTTTAATGATAAAAGTTTATATAAAAATAAACAATTTAAAACAAGTAAAGATATGCCAATATTAGAAGATTTTTATAATATTTTAAATGATGAAAAAACAAAGAAATTTAAAATAAAATTAATACCGTTTATAAAAGGTTCGTTAAAATTTTTTAATAATTATACAAATATAAAATTAGATAATAAATTAATAGTAGCAGATGTATATGAATTAGGTGAAGAAAATATGAAACATGGGATGTATTTATTTACAGAATTGTTTTGGGATAAAATAAAAATAAATAGAAAGAATAAAAAGACAATTTATCTAGATGAAATATGGAGATTAATTGGTGTAACATCATCAAAAGAAGTAGCAAAATTTATTTATAAAATATTTAAAACAATTAGAAAATATGGAGGAAGCAGTGTTGCAATAACACAAGATATTTCAGATTTATTTAGTTTAGATGATGGTGCATATGGAAAAAGTATTTTGAATAATTCAAGTATAAAAACATTTTTTTCATTAGAAGAAGAAAATATAAATGTATTATCAAAATATTCTAATTTATCAGAAAAAGAAAAAATAGAAATTAAATCGTTGAGAAGAGGTGAATGCTTAATGTTTATTGGAAACGAGCATATTTTATTAAATATTGAGGCAAGTGATTTTGAAAAAGAACTTGTAGAAAAAAAGCAGAAATTAATTGCTAATTAAAATAAAATCAATAATAAAAATAGTTTAGTAAATAAAGTTAAAAAATAAAAATACAGTAATAAAATGAGGTAGTAAAATGCAACTAGAAAATGAAATAAATAATAATATTGATATAAAAAATGAACAAAAAAACTTTTTGGATTCTGCACTAGGAAAAACAATAAATGTTGGAATAGATATTGGGCTAAGAGCAATTTTACCTGATTTAATAGAAAATCAAATAATTGATATAAAAAATGCATTATTTGAAAATGGATTAAAAGAAGGAATAAAAACAGCAATAGATTCGGCAATAGATTTTGGGAAAAGTGCACTTGGAATATTTACAGGAAATTTTGAAAATATGGATCAGATAAATATAGCAATAGGAAATGGTGGAATTATTGATTCTCTATCTAACTTAATTGATAAAATAAGTAATAAAGCTTGTACAAAAGGATTTATAGATTCAAACATTAATTCAATAGTGAAAAAAGGAAAAAATATAATATTAGATAATATATCAAATAATATTATGAAAGAATTAGAAAAGCAAACTTATTCTGTTGATAAATTAGAAGGATATATAAAAAGTTGGAAAGAAAACTATGAAAATAAGAATTTTGATGGAATGCAGAAAGAATATAAGAAAATAAAAAATCAATTAAATAAAGTAGTTCCTTTTGAAAATTTAATAAAAGAAGCAAGAGATGTAGAAAATATACATAAATTAATTTCAAATAATGGGCATAATTTTGATATATCAGATTTAGAAAAAGAAATTATAAAGAAATTATAAAAAAATTATAATAAAATAATTAAAAATCCAAAAATAAAAAAATAAGAAAGTATTAAAAAAGAAAAAATGATGTTAACATATATATAAAATAGTACATAAATAATACATAAAAATAGTAAAATAAAATTCTCAAAACCCTTGCAAAATAAGGAATTGTATAATATAATACACATGTAAAAGAAAAAAGAAAGAAGGAGAAAAAACTATGGAAGAAAGACAAGATGGAAATATAATAAAAAGAGATATTGAGCAAGAGATGAGAACAGCATATATTGATTACGCAATGAGTGTTATAGTAGCAAGAGCATTACCAGATGTAAGAGATGGTTTAAAACCTGTACATAGAAGAATCTTATATGCTATGCATGAAGATGGAATAACATCAGACAAGCCATATAGGAAATGTGCAAATACTGTAGGTTCTGTATTAGGTAGATATCATCCACATGGTGATGCATCTGTATATGATGCTATGGTAAGAATGGCACAAGATTTTTCAATGAGATATATGTTAATAGATGGACATGGTAATTTTGGCTCAATTGATGGAGACGGTGCAGCCGCAATGAGGTACACAGAAGCAAGAATGTCAAAAATTGCTGAGCAAATGATGGTTGATATAGAAAAAAATACTGTAGACTTCATGCCAAACTATGATGATAGACTACAAGAGCCAACTGTTTTACCATCAAAAATACCAACATTATTAGTAAATGGTTCTTCTGGTATAGCCGTAGGAATGGCAACAAATATACCACCACATAATTTAACAGAAGTAATAAATGGTATTATAAAGATTATTGATGATGATAATGTCACAGATGAAGATTTAATGCAAATAATAAAAGGTCCAGACTTCCCAACAGAAGGAGTGATACTTGGTTTAGATGGAATAAAATCTGCTTATAAAACAGGAAAAGGCAAAATTATAATGAGAGCAGAAACTGAAATAGAAGAAATGAGTGGAAATAAACAAAGAATAATTGTTTCATCATTACCTTATCAAGTAAATAAAGCAAGATTATTAGAAAATATAGCAAAATTATGTAGGGAAAAAAGAATTGAAGGCATTTCAGAATTGAGAGATGAATCAGACAGAAATGATAAAGTTAGAATAGTTATAGAATTAAAAAGAGATGCAAACCCACAAGTAGTTTTAAATCAATTATACAAAAATACTCAAATGCAAGATACTTTTGGCGTAATAATGTTAGCATTAGTTAATGGAGAACCAAAAATACTTACATTAAGACAATGTCTAGATTATTATATAGACCACAGAAAAACAGTAATCTTACGTAGAACACAATTTGATTTAGATAAGGCATTAGCAAGAGCACATATATTAGAAGGATTAAGAATAGCAATAGATAATATTGATGAGGTAATTGCAATAATCCGTAATTCTTATGATGATGCAAAAGAAAGATTAATGGAAAGATTTGGATTAACAGACATACAAGCACAAGCAATTCTTGATATGAGATTAAAAACATTATCTGGATTACAAAGAGAGAAAATTGAAGAAGAATATAAACAATTAATGGAATTAATTGAAAGATTAAGAGCAATTTTAAATAGTGAAAGATTAGTTTTTGACATCATAAAAGAAGAACTTATAGAAATACGAAACAAATATGGTGATGAAAGAAAGACTAAAATAGTTGCGGCAGAAGGAGAAATAGACATTGAAGATTTAATTAAAGAAGAACAAACTGTAATTGCATTAACTCATTTTGGATATATAAAAAGAATGCCAATAGATACATATAGAAGTCAAAAACGTGGAGGAAAAGGAATAACAGGAATAGCAACTAAAGAAGAAGATTTTGTAAAACAAATATTTACTGCTTCAACACATGATACAATTCTATTCTTTACAAATAAAGGAAAGCTATATAAACTTAGGGGATATGAAGTTCCAGAGGCTGGCAGAACAGCAAGAGGAACAGCAATTGTAAATTTGTTAAGTTTAGATGCTGGAGAAAAGGTATCAGCTGTAATTCCAATCCAAAACTTTGCAGAAGGTAAATACTTATTAATGGCAACTAAAAATGGTTTAATTAAGAAAACAGCACTTTCTGAATATAACTCTGCAAGAAAGACAGGACTTCAAGGAATTACACTTAAGGAAAATGATGAGCTAATTGGAGTAAGACTAACTGATGGACAAGATAATGTGGTATTAGTAACAAAAAATGGTATGTGTATAACATTTGAAGAAAAAGAAGTTAGACCAATAGGTAGGGTTTCACAAGGTGTTATTGGAATAAAAGTAGATGATGATGATGAAGTTATAGGAATGGAATCAATAATATCTGGTGGAAAAGCAACACTTCTTGCAATCACTGAAAATGGATTTGGAAAGAGAACAGAACTTGATGAATATAGAGTACAACTTAGAGGTGGAAAAGGAGTTATAACATATAAAATAACTTCAAAAACAGGTAGACTTGTTGGTGTTAGAATAGCCACAGATGATGAAGATGTAATGCTTATAACAGATAAAGGAACAATAATAAGATTAAAAGTTAAGGATATAAGTGTTTTAGGACGTTCAACTCAAGGAGTAACATTAATGAGAACAACAGATGGAGGAAAGGTTGTAAGTATTGAAACAATTGAACCTGATATAGAAAAAGAAGAATAATAAAAAAGCTCTTGGCTTAGCCAAGAGCTTTTATGAATTAATTTCCAATTTTATTTTTAAATCTTAAATCATCACCAAAAAAGTAATAAATATCATAAAATCCAACAATACGAGAACCTATACGTTCCTCATAATTTTTAAATATATTATTTATTCCTAAATTAGTAGAAATAATAGTTTTTGTTATTTTATTATTTAAATTAAGTAATCTAGTATTCAGAATAGTAAAAAGTTCACTTAATTTCATACTGTTAATACATTCTGTGCCTAAATCATCTATAATAAGTAAATCTGCTTCTAAAACATTTTTGTAAAAACTTGATTGCTCTGCAATTTTATTTTTATTCATTTTATAATCTATAACATTTTCTAATAAAACAGGTGCGGTTTGGTAAAGAACATTTTTACCTTTTTTTATTAATTCATTTGCAATACAGTTTGAAATAAATGTTTTTCCTAAACCAGTATTTCCCGTAAATAAAAGATTTTTGTAATTTGGATCATCAAAATTATTTACGAATTCTATACTTTTTTGTTTTATAGCTAAAATATTATTTCTAGGTGATAAATTAATTTTATATTTTTCAGTATTTATTTCATCTGAGAAAATATTAGGATTAAAAGTATCAAAATTTTCTTTATCAAGATTAGAAATGTTAGATTTATTATATGATATATCTAACAATTTTTGTTTTAAACAATGACAAAGGACAGAGCCCTTGCCATCAACATAAATATATCCTGTATCTTTACAAGTATTACATGAATATGTTGGTTCAAGATAATTATTATCTAAGTGATTTTCTAATAATATTTGTTCTTTTTCCTTTTTTAATTCATCAACTTTTTTGTTTAAATCCTCTAAAGAAACTGAAGAACCTTTTAAAATATTTTTTGCAGTATTTATTGCAAATGTATTTAACTCAGTTTCAATTTCTTGTAAACGAGGAATTTTATTATATAAAATTTCTTTTCTTTTTTCTAAATCAAGTTCTGCTTTAAGTTTTTTTTGTTCATATTCTGATAATAAGTTTGTTAATAAGTCACTAGACATTAGATTCTCCTTTTAAATAATTAAGTAAAATTTAAGTACCACTGTTAGAAAAACTTGCACTAGCATCATTTGAAATATCTGAGGAACCAATATTTGTGTTAGCATATAAAAATGCTAAATTATCATATTGTCTTTGCTCAAAAGAAGCCTTTGCTACTTGTTTTTCTATTTTCTTTGTATCTTTCTTTTGTTGATTTCTTTGCTCTATAAAAGTAAGTATTTCATCAGGTGTTTTGAAACCTCTTTCATGCCAATCAGATATAATGTTATTAAAATATTCGAAAGTAGGGTTTGACTTAAAAGTAGTTCTTTTAAGAGCTATTTCAATAATATTTAATTCATAGCCATAATCAATAACCCATCTATCAATATAAGCTTCTTCATACTGAGTAAGTGATTGTTTCCCTAATTTTTTTGTGATTGTTCTTTTTATTTTTAAAAGCTTTTCTTGTTTTTGGCTGTATTCTTCTAAATCATTCCAAGTTTCTATTTTATTTGAACCCCAAGCTTCAGCAACAGTTTGGATATAATTTTTATGAAGGGCAGAGCGTTTAAAACAATAATCAAAAAGTGCAATCATAACAGGTTCATCAAAATTATATTTTGTAAACCATAAATCAATATCATTATACCATGAAGGACCCATAATACCTTGAAAATATGTATTATTAATATGGTCAATAACCTTTGCGCGGGCTTTATTTTTAGCAACATCTGCAACTTTTTCAGGAGATGCTGTTAAATTAGGTTTATATAATTTATTTAGAGTTTGTTCTTGTAAATTAGATAACATATAGCCAGTTGTTTTCTTTACAATCAAAGAATTATTCTCTAAATAAGAAATTGCATCATTTATATCTCTTAAAGGTAATGCTAATTTCTTTGATAAATCATTTAATTTTATATCTTTATTATACTTAGATAAAAAAATCATATACAAATATACTTTTACACAATTACCAGGCATTTGAGACAAATATTCTGCAAAAAAAATGTCTGGTATAATTGTTTCTGAAAACAATAAAGGTAATTCTGGCTGTTCTAATTTCATTTTTAATATCATTCCTCTCTTAATGTATAATCTATTTTGTAAGATTATATACATTTTAGTCGAGAAAATCAAGTTTGAAACTAAAAGATTTTATTAGAAAAAAATAGATAAAAATAGAAAAAAATAGTTAGTAGTGTAATAATCTTGTTTTTCATAAAACTATAAAGAAAGTAGAAGAGATAAATAATAAAAATTAATATTTTTTAAACAAATAAAGCTTTGGTCTAAACATATATTTTAATATATATTCTAGAACATAAACAAAAGGTTCTCCATTTAAACCAATTATACTAAATAATGTTATTGGAAAAGCTAAAGAAATTAAAAGAAAAATTTTAATATTCCAATTATTAAAGATTAAATGTAAAATCGAAAACACTAAAATATACCAAACAACATTAAAAATTAAAGTTGAATATGGAATAAAACCAAAAGCTTTACTCTCAAAATTATAATTTTGTGGAAAAATAAATTTCATAATACCTCCTAAAGAATAAATATAAATAATAAAAAATTAAACAACAATATTAAGTGCTATTTAAAAAAGTTATGCACATTTTGGGTAAAAGTTGTGGAAACTCCACCAACAAATTCTCGTACAAAAGAATTAGCTTTTATAAGAGAATAAATTGCACCAATATATATAAATTTAATTATTAAATTTCCAGAAGAATAATCCATAGAAAATAAAATCAATAAAACAATAGAAACAATAATTTGGATAAATAGTAATGAGAAAAGATTTCTTGCCCAAGACTTAAAAAACCATGAGGTATTTTCCAAAATTAAAGATAATAATGCAAAAGGGGTAAGGAGTATAAAGATTTTAACCATTACATATCGAAAAGAATATGTAAAAACTAAATTTAATAAAGACATAGTAAGTGTTGTTTTTATTATTCCATCTAAAGAAAAAACATCAAGCGAATTAGTTTCTACAGAAACAAAATTATTTATATCTAAAATTAACTCTGAAAAACAAATATTTTTTCCAAAGAGATTTTCTCCAATACCTCTTATAGCTAAGGAAATAAGAGATGTAAAATTTAATACTTGAGCAATAATAAAATATGAGCTATTTATGCAAATACAAAAAATAATGCATTTTAAAACAAATTGAGTTGGAGTTTCTACTCTATTATAAGTAAAATGCGAAAATAAAAATTTTATTGCATAATATAATATAAAACCAAAAAGTAGAGAATTAGCAACAATTAAGAGGCCAGTTGATGCAGATGTACCAAGTAGCTTATCAAAATATGAATCATTAATTATATCAGAACTAATAAAAGTAATATCATCAAGAACAGAATATAAATTATTATCTATTGAAGAAAAAAGATTTTGTAAAATAGTATTAATTGTTGACATTATTGTAGATGTGATATTTGAATTGTTTTCCATTTAGCCTCCTATGTAATTAAAGATTGAATAGTAGACAAGATAAGGTCGATGGCCAAAATAAATGCATATGAAAACAAAGAACCTTTTATTAATTTTTTTCCTGTTCTAATTTTTTCTTCATCTCCAAAGCTGAATTTTCGCATAAGAGCACCTGTACAAACAGCAACTGCCGCAGCAGGTGTAGATATTTTTATAATCCAACTTTCAATATCTTGAAAAGCACTATTCAATTTATTGACAAGCTTAGGTGTTGCACCAAAAGAAATAGTATATAAACTAAAAATAAAAGTTATTGTCAAAATAAAAGTAAATAAAAATTTTTTCATAAAACCTCCTATATATTATTTTAATTTAAAATATGGAAACATTTTTAATTTACAAGGTGGAAATATGTGTGAACCATCAGACAAAAAAGCTAAAGAAGTAAACGTTTCCAAGTGTTGAGTAAAGAAATTTGTATCATAAATAAAATCCTTTTGAGAATAAGTATTGATACTTTCGGTAATGTTGGAATCTTTTGAACTTAAAGAATTGAGAATAAAATTAAATCTTGTTTCTTTAGCACTTTCAGAAATACTTGTTGAAGTTAAAGTTTTATCTTCTTTCCCTAGCTGTTTTTGAGACTCTTCAATTGTAAAAATATCATCAGTGCGAAACCAGATTTTATTTATTAAATTTTGAATAATTACTTTAACAGCAGTATCATCTTTTAAGGTATTTTTTAAAGATGAGTAACTTTGCGTACAAACAATATTTATACACTTAGCTTCTCTACTAAGAGAAAAAAAGTCTGAATCAGTTTTTGTTACATATTCAGCATATTCATCACAAATAAAAGCAGAAGGTTTTACTTTGTTATGAGATAAATTATACATGATTTCAGACTGAAAGTCTAATTTTAAATATGCTGCAATTAGCTTAGAAAGATTTTTATATTCTGCGATATTCATATTTAATACAACAATTTTACCTTTTGCCAGAGCCGTAGTAAATCCTTTAAAATTTAATTGTTCTTTTGGTGGGCAAAAAGTTTTTGAGACATTGTAATCAGAAATAAAAATATTAGTAATTCTTGTGATTTCTGATTTTAATATAGATAATGTACGCTGGTCTAAGGAATTAAATTCTTTTTCAAAAAAGTCCAAGGCGGTGTTTAATTCATAAATTTGCTGATAAGATAATTTAGAATTATAAAATAAATTTTTTAATATTTGTAATTTTGATTTATAATAATCAGGTTCAGTTATTAATTTATGAATTTCAATAAAAGTTACATATCCATTATTATATAACCTACACAATTTGATACATTCAGTTAAAACTTGTTCAGCTTTATCTAACCAATAAGATTCAGAATTATTTTCAGAAAAAAGAAGTAAAATTGTTTTTAATCTATTAGCTAAAACAACAGGTTTTAAATATGGTTTATGTAGCGGATTATATCTTATAGAAGAATTGAGTCCGATTTCTATAACATCTTTTTGAAGTCCATATTTTGAAGCAAACTGTTTTACTTGTTTAAAATAATTTCCTTTTACATCTAATACCAAGATACCTAACTTTTTATCAGGATTTAAACTATTAAATTTCATCAATTGTTCTGTAAAAGGGTACATTGCAGAACTTGTTTTTCCAGTTCCTATGGTTCCGGTTACAAGAAAATTTTGATATAAACCAGACTCTGGTATGTAAATCTCTTTGTTATGTGTTAATTCACGACCTATTAATAAACCTAAACTTGTTGCGTTGGGAAGAAAACAAGAATCATTTATTTTTTCATCACTTGGAGGTAAGTGTCGGAGGATAAGCTGATTAATTAAATTTAATAATATAATTATACTAGCAAATATATGACAGATTATAAAAGAGATTTTTATATAATGCCAAAGTACGGGATTATTATAACATATATCAAAAGGATGAAGTCCATAGGGAATTATAAGTTCAGTCGCCTGAAAGATAGGTATAAAAATATAATGTGCAAAAAGACAAAAGTCTAATAGATAAAAAACTAATAAAATAAATTTTTTAATAATGAGCCTCCTTTTTAGCTTTTTGTGATAAGTGTTTTTTTAATTTCAATTTTGAACCTTGTAGATTATGAAATAAATAAATATCAAAAAATGTATAAATTGAATATAAAGTAACTAAAATATTAATAATATAAATGATAAAAAATATATTGATTAACCTAATTATGTTTATCACCACCTTGTCGATAGACATAATACAACATTTTTTCAATTTTGTCTATACTTTTTTGAAAAAATATGTTAAAATATAAATATCGAACAAAAAAGGAGGTCACTATGAAGTTTAATAAAGATACTAAAATAGGAGAAATTTTAGAGGTTGCTCCAGATAAAGTAGATATATTATTAGAAAGTGGAATGCATTGTATAGGATGTCCTGCATCTCAAATGGAAACATTAGAAGAAGCATGCGAGGTTCATGGAATAGATGTAAATGAAGTTTTAGAAAAACTTAATGCTTAAAAATGAACAAAAACACTAAAAAATACAAAAATCTAAAAATTTTTTAAAAAAAGTTTAAAAAATGTATTGACAATTCTCATAAAATAGTGTAATATTAAAAGGCGTTGTTCAATACAAGCAAATGGGCTATTAGCTCAGGTGGTAGAGCACTTGACTTTTAATCAAGTTGTCCCGCGTTCGAGTCGCGGATAGCTCACCAATGAATTCTAAATGAAATACTTTAGAATTCATATATTTTATGGCCCCGTGGTCAAGAGGTTAAGACACCGCCCTTTCACGGCGGAGTCATGGGTTCGATTCCCGTCGGGGTCACCACAACGCCACTTTAGCTCAGCTGGCCAGAGCACCGCACTTGTAATGCGGGGGTCCCCAGTTCGAATCTGGGAAGTGGCTCCATATAAAGGTCAATAGTTTTGAGAAAGCTCTTAATTATTGGCTTTTTATTTTTTTAGATTAGAAGGGAATAAAAATGGAAAAGATAGCACTAGTAACAGGAGCATCAAGGGGAATAGGACGAGAGATTGCTTTGAATCTAGCAAAAAAAGGTTATAAAGTAATTGCAAACTACAATAAATCAAAGCAGCAAGCAATTGAATTAGAAAAAGAAAATGAAAATATAGAAATATATCAAGCAGACATATCCCTAAGAGAAGAAGTTCAAAAAATGATAAAATATATAATAGACAAATATAATAAGATTGATATATTAATAAATAATGCTGGAATTTCAGAAACAAAAATGTTTACAGATGTAACAGATGATGATTGGAATAAAATGATAAAAAACAACTTGTATTCAGCATTTTGTGTAACTCAAGAAGTATCAAAAAATATGATACATTGGAAACAAGGATGTATAATAAATATATCATCAATATGGGGAATCGTAGGTGCATCATGTGAAACAATATATTCAATAACAAAAGCAGGAATAGATGCAATGACAAAATCATTAGCTAAAGAGTTAGGCCCATCAAATATAAGAGTAAACTCAATTGCACCTGGATTTATTGATACAGATATGAATAAAATGTATAATGAACAAGAAATAAATGATATAAAAAAGGAGATACCACTTGAACGTGTTGGAAAAACCATAGATATAGCTAAATGCATTAATTGGCTTATAGATGATGAATATACAACAGGTCAAATCATTTCTATAAATGGTGGCTGGATAATTACATAGAAACCCAATTTAAAGTGTTATAGCCAAAAACTAAAAATGATAATAAATATCAAGCAACTTATATATAAAAGAAAAAGCGGAATTATAGTGTTTAAACTATATCCGCTTTTAAAAAAATATATAATTAAAAGTACTGTTTATATTAATATATTAATTTTCATTTTCAATTCTTTTTCTGTAATTTCCAGAAATAAGTTTAGGTAAATAAGTAATTATTTTATATATAGCTAAACGTATTTTTTTACTCCATATATAGCTTTTTCTCAATTTTCTGGCATTACCTAGAGAAACAGGTTCATCTTCTAAAACGATTAAATCTGTTTGCTTTTTTTCAATAGGAAAAACATAATTTTTTCCTGAGTTATTATCCCATTTACCATTTTCATTACAAAAACAGAAGTTAAGAGTTTCAGCAGAGTTGATTTCTATTTCTGTTTGAAAACCAAGTTCAGTTTTTTCCATATTTGCATCATGAATATCATCCCAATTATGCCCAAAGCCATAGTGGATAAGCACATTTTTTGAAGCATCCTGAAAAAACTCTCCTGTATAAGATATTTTAACTTTACTATTTTCGGTTAATTTATCCGTATTAAAAAAAATATTCTTTGTTAATTCCATTTTGAATTCTCCCTCATCTTTTGTTAGAACAATTATAATATTAATTTTTACAATATTCAAGTATTTTCTTAAAAAAAATTGTAAAAAATTTAAAAAAATGTAAAAAACCAATTTATCCTTAGAGTAATAAATGTTTGAGAAAGACATATAAATAAATATCAAGACTTTTACTAAAAAAATTGTCAAAAAAAGAAATATATGATAAGATATATTATAGGTAAAAGGAGAAAGATATGAAAGAGAAAAATAAAGAGAACAGTGGAAGTGTAGAACTGCTTGAAAAAGTAGAAAATGCTGAGGTAGAAAAAGTAAATAGTCAACCAGAAGAAGACAAAAAAACTACCAAGAAAAATAAAAAGCTGAAGCAAAATAATTTAGAAAAAGGAAACAACAAAGAAACAGAGCAAAAACCACCAGAGATCAACCAAGATACAGAACAAAAGAAGCAAGAAGAAGATGAACCTGTGAAAGAAAAGGTAGAAATAAAAACATTAGAAGAAGCAAAGGAAGAAGACCAAAAAGAAAACAGAGTAGAAGTAGAAAAGAAATACACAAAAACAAATGTAATATTAATAGCAATGGGAATTATAGTTGTAATAATAGCAATACTTTCAACCATATTTGCAGTAATAAATCTTGGCAGTGATAAGATTATGAAAGGTGTTTATATAAAAGGAATAGACGTATCAGGAATGACAAGACAAGAAGCAGAAGAAACACTGAAAGAAAAATATGCATTAATAGAAGAAGACCAAATATATTTAACATATGAGGAATTTGAAACAGCAATTACATACCAAGCATTAGAAGTTAATTACCAGATTGAAAAATCAATAAATGAAGCATATGCAATTGGTAGAAAAGGAAATGTATTTGAAGAAAATATAGAAATAGTGAAAACATGGATGACTCCAGTAAACATAAAATTAGATATAAGTATAGATGAAGACATGGTTAAGCAGATATCGCAAAATATAAATAACAGCATAAAAGATGCAGTCGTACAATCAAGTTATTACATAGAAGGTAAAAATCTTATAATAACATCAGGAAAAGAAGGCAAAATAGTAAATGCAGATAGTCTTATAGAGAAAATTTATAATTCATTAGAAGAAGAAAGTAACGAAAAAATAACAATACCAGTAATAACAGCACAACCAGAAAAAATAGATTTAGAGAAAATACATCAAGAAATATATAAAGAGGTACAAAATGCATATTATACCACAGATCCATTTACCATTTATCCAGAATCTGAAGGAATCGATTTTGATGTAGAAAACGCAAAGACAATAATATCAGAAGCAAAAGAAGAATATACAATACCATTAAAAATAACTAAACCAACAAAAACAGTAAGAGACATAGGGACAGCTGCATTTCCAGATAGACTAGGAAGTTGTTCAACAAAATATTCATCAAATGCAGATAGAACAACAAACCTAAAATTAGCAGCAAATAAAATTAATGGTGTAGTATTGCTGCCAGGGCAAGAGTTTTCTTATAACCAAACAGTAGGCGAGAGAACAATTCAAGCAGGATATAAAGAAGCTGCAACATTTTCAAATGGAGAAGTTGTTAATGGACTAGGTGGAGGGATATGCCAAATATCATCAACACTTTATGATGCAGTAGTTTATGCCAATCTTGATGTAACAGTTAGAAGAAATCACCAGTTTGTAACATCATATTTACCAGCAGGTAAAGATGCAACAGTTGTATGGGGTTCACAAGATTTTAAATTTAAGAACACAAGAAAATATCCAATAAGAATTGAAGCAATAGTAAGTGGTGGAATGGCAACAATTAACATATGGGGAATAAAAGAAGAAGTTGAATATGATATATCAATTGAAACAAGAAAAATAGCAACAATAAATCCTACAACACAATACATTCAAGATTCAACACTACCAGCTGGAAAAGAAGTAGTAAAACAAGCGGGAAGCAATGGAAGCAAAGTAGAAGCATATAAAGTAATGAAAAAAGATGGGCAAGTGGTTTCATCAACTTTATTATCAAGAGATACATATAATGCGAAGAAAAGAATAGTAAGAGTTGGTACAGGTGAACAACAATAAAAGAAAAAATAAAACCTCAATTATGAGAATAAGAATTTCATAATTGGGTTTTTTTACGTACTATGAAAGTCAAAATATTCTCATTATAAAAAATAACATATCAAAAGATTGATATCCTTAAAACGCGCCTTCCCCTAAAAATAAACAAGAATCGGCGGAAAAAGTAACCAAAATGTAAAAAAAATGTCAAATAAATGTAATATAAGGAACTATAAAAATACAGAAACTCAGTTCCGTAGGGTGTTAAACAGTGATGAAAGGCAAAAAATCCAATACAGAGCTAGAGGCGAGCGGGCTTTACCTTGACTTTAGTAGGTAAAAATGTAAAACTATATATAATAAATATAAGAAGGAAGATGTTAAAAATAATCGAAATTCAAAGCCGTCGATAAATTTTAACAAAAACATAGCCTTAAAGAAAGGGTTTGAGTTCATATGAAAAAAGAGATTATCAGGAGAATATTTGCAATAATAGCAATTTTTACAATGTTAGTGACAGACTTGGCACCACTTGGAACAGGTCTGATAAGTTATGCTGCAGATTTGAATAAATCGACGAATAACACTAATATTGAATTTTCTGCGTATTTCAAGAATGAAGAGGGAGAAAGAATAAGTGAAATAACAACAAATGTACAAGAACTGAAAATGTATGCAGAGATTACAGTGAAAAATGAAGGATATTTCAATGGAGCACTGGAATTAACAGAAGGAAATTTCAACTTCAAAAATCAAATTCAGAGTGATGGAATAGGAAAAATTGAAGGAAATAAAATAACATTAAACCAGATAAATGCAGGAAACACTGTGGAAATTGAAATAGGAATAATACCAATAAACTCAGATACAATCCAGGAATCTCAACTAAAGATGGAATCAAAAATAAAACTAGCAGGCACATATATGGAGACATCGTACAAGGGAAAAGATATAGAAGCGGAAAAAACAGTTAATTTAAAACTAAGTGCACGAGAAAACACCGATATAGAACAAAATAGCGAAGTTGTAACAAACAAAATATATAATGTAAATGGGGCAAACAAAAGAATAGTGCAAATAGCTGTAAAATCAAGAATAACAGATAATAACTACCCAGTAAAAACATCAACAATAAAAGCAATAATACCGGAAAAAAACAAACAAAACTTAGAACAAGTCAAAATAGTCCAATTTAACTCAAAAGCGACAAATGGAAATGAAACAGTAAACACACAAGAATGGGATAAAACAGCAACAGAAGTACAAATGAAAACAGAAAATACAGGAGAATCAATATCATGGAAAAAAGGAGTATATGACGAATATATTATAACTTATATTTTCAAAGAGGAAACAAATATAGCAGGAACAGACTTACAAATAACTGAAGAAACGGAGATATACAACAAAGAAGATAAAATAACAAAAGATATTATAAATAATATAGGCACAGAAGAAATAGGAAAAACCATTGTAACAGAGATAAAAGATAATCAAGGAGAAATATACAAAGGTCAACTATATGCCAATTCTAGAACAGATGACAAAAGAACAATAAATTACAACACAACAACGAAAATTACAATAAGAGAAAAAAATATAATAGACTCAGTGAAAGTAAAAGAAGAAAAAGATGCATATACAACTGCAGAAACAGGTGATTTAGAACTTAATGAAACATATAAATATACAAGAATAAACAAAGAAAAAATGATAGAACTACTAGGGGAAAGCGGAACAATACAAATCAAATATGGAGATTATAATGTAAATACAATATCAGCAGAAGATGAAGCTGATGAAAATGGAGAATTAATTGCAAAATATGATGAACAAGTTGGAGAAATAGAAATAGTAACATCAAGACCAGTAAAAGAAGGAACATTAGAAATTAAGCATGAAAAAGAAATACTACCAAGTAATTATACAGAAGAGCAAATAAAGCCAATAACAGGGATAAAAACAAAAAATACTATAACAGGGTTGATTAGAAATCAAGAAGTAATAACAAACACAACAGAACAAACAAAAGAATTAAAAGAAACACAATCAAAAACAGAACTTACAGTAAATAAAGTGAACTTATCAACAATGTCAGAAAACAAAGATGTAGCGCTAGGGGTTAAATTTATAACAAATGGAACACAATATGATTTATTTAAAAACCCAATAGTAGTTATTCAACTACCAGAACAAGTAAAAGATGTGACACTGAAAGGAGTTGACAAAGTATGTGGAGATGAATTCACAATAACAAGAAAAGAATATGATAAAACACATAAGAGTATTGAAATAGAATTAGACGGAGAGCAAACAGCATATGCAGAAAATGATGCAACACAATTATATTTACAAGTTAATTTAGATATAACACTAGAACAAACAGCAGCAAGTAAAACAGAAAAAATAATAATGTCATATAAAAATGAGAACGCGATTCAATATGCGGAAAATGGAGTTACAGAAAAAGCAATAAATATAGCAGCGCCAAGTGGAATAATAACAATAAATAACTTAAATACATATAACATAAATTCAGTAGCAGGAATAAGTCAAAACAAACAAACAGCTAATATAGATAAAAACACAGAGGGTGGAAAAAATGTAGAATATAAAATATCAGTAGTAAACAACACAGGAAGCAACATAAATAATGTAAAAATATTAGGATATTTCCCAACAAAAGGAGAAATACAAACACAAAACGAAACAATAACAAATACATTAGAAACAAGTGTTGCGCAAGCAATACAAGCTGGAAACGCCAGAGTATATTATAGTGAAAATAGCAAAGCAACAGCAGATTTAGAAAATACATCAAATGGTTGGACACAAGACACAAGTGCAATAGCAAATGCAAAAGTTTACTTAATAGACTTAGGAACAATGAATGTTGGAACAAGTTTTACAACAGGATATATAAGCAAAATATCAACAAACATAGATTATAATTTATCATCATATGCAGGATATAAAGTTTTATATAATGATGAACAAAATACACAAATACAAACAGTAGAGTCAACATTGGTGGGAATGGAAACAGAAAATAGAATAACAGAAACAGACTTAAAAATAGAAACAAATATAGAAGCAACAGTTGGAAATGACGTATTAAAAAATGGAGATACAGTAAAAGCAGGGGAGATAATTAAATATAAAGTAACTGCAAAAAATACAGGGGATAAAGATTTAAAAAATGTAACAATAAAAGGTTTAGTTCCAGAAGGAACAGTCGTAACAGAGTTTATTACGCCTCAAGGGGCAGATACGGATTTTGAAGAACCAGAATGGCCAATATATTGGAAGGAGAAAAAGGAGCTAAAAGAAGTTTCTAAAACAGTAGATTTAGAACAAGGACAAGAATATAGCATAGAATATGAAGTAAGAGTAAACATGGATATTACAAATGGAACAGAAATATCAAATAGAGCAGTGGTAACCTGCGGAGGACTTACTTTAAATGGTAATGAAATAAAAAATATACTTCAAGAATCAAAAATAAGAATAAGTTTAGTAGAAATGAATACAGAAAAAAAACCAGTACAACCAAATACTTTAAGAGATTACTTTTTAATTGTTGAAAACACATCAAATGAACCTATAAAAAACTTAAAATTAAAAATGCAAAACTCAGGAGAAGAACTAGTAAAGATTTTAGACAATAATCTTAATTACATATTACAAGAAGATGGATATGCAAATATAGAAGAGATTCCAGCAAATGATATGGTTGTTTTAGAAATCATGGCAACAGTATCACAAAGTGACTTACAACAAGTAGAATCAGTAGCATTAATTACAGATTCAAATGAAAATACATATAGATCAAATAAATTAATTAGTAAATTAGAACAGGCAAAAGTAGAATTAAGTTTAACAAGTCCAACAGCAGGACAATATGTAAACATAGGAGATTATATAATTTATAATATAACAGTAGAAAACCCAACAAACTGTGTAGAAGATGTGGAAATATCAAATCAATTATCAGAATACTTAGTAGTTGAGGAAGTATATATAAATGGGGAATTAACAATTCAATCTATAAATCCTGAAGATACAGAAACATATCTTCAAGACATACTAAATGAAACAACATATACTCTAATAATAGAAGAAAATCAGAAAAGCGAAATATCTATAAAAGCTAGAGTAAATGAAATTACTGAAGATTTTGATAAAATAACAATAACAAATACTGCGCAAGCTACAGTAAAAGGAGAAGTAAAAGCAACATCAGAAGAAATAACACACACAATAGTTAGACAAGCCAGTGAATCAGAAGAAAAAATAATAAGTGGTGTTGCATGGTTAGATGAAAATCAAGATGGACAAAAAGATACAAATGAAAAGTTATTACAAGATATAACAGTAAGATTGTTAGACACAGAAACAAATCAACTTGCTATAGACAAAGAAGGAAATATACTTGAGACAACAACAGGAGAAGATGGAACATACAAATTTAGCAAAGTACAGGAAGGAATATACATAGTAGTATTTGATTATGACACAACAAAATATGAACCAACAATTTATATGAAAGATGGAGTTAGTACAGGACTAAATTCAAAAGCACTTGCAAAAGTATTTGATGGAGAAGTTAAAGGAAATGCAGGAACAGATATAATATATTTAACAGAAAATTTATATGATATAAATTTAGGCTTAAAACAAAACTTAAAATTCGACTTAGAATTAGGAAAATATATAAATACAATAGTTGTACAAAATGCAAAAGGAACAAAAACATATGAATGTAAAGATAATGAAACACTAAAGAAAATAGAAATAAATTCAAAACAAATTGAAGGTTCAGTAGTAGTATTAGAATACAAAATAAAAGTAAAAAATACTGGGGAAATTGCAGGATATGTTACAAACATAAGAGATTATTTACCAAATGGATTAACATTTAGCTCAGAATTAAACCCAAACTGGTACTTATCAGGAAAGGATTTATACACAAAAAGTTTAGCAAATACAAGAATAGAACCAGGAGAAGAAAAAGAAATAAACTTGATATTAACAAAAACAATGACATCAGACAATGTGGGACTAATAAACAATAGAGCAGAAATTGCAGAAAACTATAATGAACTAGGAAAACAAGATATAGATTCAACAGCAAATAACCAGTCAAGTGAAGAAGATGATATGGGAGCAGCAGATGTAATCATAGGAATAAGCACAGGTATGAAAACAGCAATATCTACAATTTTAATAACATTAAATATATGCTTAATAGGTTTTGCAATATATTTAATATCTAGAAAAAGCAGTGAAATAAACTAAAGGGGGATGGAAATGAATAAAATAAAAAAAGTGATTTTTATATTATTAATTAGTTTCGCTATTTTAATATTGAAAAACAATGTTTCTTTTGCTGCCGTAGATATTACAAGCTTACATGAAAATGCTGTAAAACAAAAAGTAACAATCGGACAAAGATCAGGTCAATACAGACTAGAAGGAACAAACAATGTATATTGTACACAACACGAAAAATCCATGTATAACAATGCATATGCAAAAGTTAATACATATATAAAAATTAGTGGAAATAAAGTTCAAATCAGACAAGAAAATTCTGCCACTTTAAAAGATGCAACATATAAAACAGGCTCAAATGCAGAAGAAATAAAAAATTGGAATCCTGCTTGGGGACCAGCTCCTAATCTATATGAATATAGTGGATATACAGAATATTATGCATTAGCTAATATATTAAAAAATATGCAAGGATATGGACGCTATAATGCATATACAACAACGCAAAGAAAATTATATGGATTTTTAAACCAAAGGCAAATCTTTATAGCAAATGAATTAGGACCATTTTTCAGCTCAAGGAATTATAATAAGACTAAAGATTTCTCAAAAGAATGGGCAGATGCACAAACAGCGGAAAAAACAGGAAAAGGGTTCCAGGGAACATTAGAAATATACCTTTTAGTTCCAATAACATCAAGTGGACAAAATAAAATTGGTGTACAAAACCTTATGGTAGTAACATATTCACCAAAAGTAGAAGTAGTAGATACAGCACTAACAATAAAAAAAGTAGATGCATATACAAACGATGTATTAGCAGGCGCTAAATTTATAATAGGTCAACAAGGAACAGGAAGTAATGGACAAGATGTATACCTAAAAAATTCAGTTAACCAAGGAAATACATATGATTATGAATGGACAACAAATAAAAGCGAAGCAAAAATATATACGACAGATAAATACGGAAAAATTAATTTATATGATTTACCAGAAAAAATTAATGGAACAGATACATACATAGTTTATACAATAGAAGAAACAGAACCGCCAGATGGTTATAAGAGCAATAGCAATAATAGACAAACAATGACAGCAACATTTTCGGGTGGATTAGAAGTCACAGTAACAGTTACTAATATACCTGACAGTTTTGATAATCAGTTAATTATTTACAAAAGAGATGCAATGACAAAAGAATCGCTTGAAGGAGTAGGGTTTGTTATAAAGAGACAATTGTTAAATCAATCTGTATCATCTAATGGAGAACACTGCTGGGATAATTCAGAATGGAGATATTTAAGAACAAATGGAAATGGCTCATATGAATGGGTTTCATCTAAGAGTAGTGCAGACACGTTTTATACAGATGCAAGTGGTAGAATAGTAATAAAAAATCTTGAAGTTTCAGAAACAACATATGTATGGGAGCATTTTAGAGGATTATGTAGGTATCATAGTGGATATCGACAATACATATATCATCGTTCAGGTCACTATATGCCAAGAGAAACCCCAATAAATTATCAAGTAGAAGAAGTATCTATGCCATCAAAGCTATATGGAGACTATTGGGGAAATATAGGAAACCAAAAAAGCTTTGTTTTAACACCAAACTCATCAAATGATTATATAACACAAGTTACAGTGGATAATATGCCAATATCTAAGCCTACAGGAAATGTGAAGATATCAGGAAAGGTTTGGGTGGAAGGAGCATCAACAAGTAAAGGAAACGGAAATTTCAATGATGAATATAATTCAGGAAAAGATGAATTATTAGCAGGAATAAGAGTATATTGGAAAGATGCATCAGGAAATATTATATCTACTGCGGTAACAAATGGTAATGGAAGATATGAGATGGGATATACAATAAATTATGATTTCTGTACATGGTCAATGGATCAACAAGTATATAATAGATTAAATAACTCATATATAGAATTTGAATATGATGGTAAGAAATATACGACAGTAAAAAATAATATGAGAAACTCGGAAAATACATCACGTGCAATAGAAAATTATGATTCAAAAGCTAAATCAAGATATGATTTAGACTCATCATTTTGCAAAGTAAATAATAATGGAATTTATGATAGTGATAGTGGAGGAAATAGAGTAACAGACTTTACGGTAACAGCAGATACAAGCAAAATAAAAAATATATTATCAGGAAGATATTATGACATAGAAACAGTAAGAAAAAATGGATGTATTTATCACACATATAGAACAGTACATCATAAAGATGGATCAACAAGTACAGAAACAGTACACCATTATGATTACAGAATAACAGAATGGAACATAAAAAACATGAACCTAGGATTGTTTGAAAAAGAACAACCTGATTTAGGACTAGTATCAGATATAGCAAAAGTAGATGTAATAATGAAAGGACAAAAATATACATATACAAATGGAAATAGAGGAATAACATCAGATGATTATGGTGTAAATACTAAAGTATCTTTTGGAAATAATGAAACATATAATAGACCAGTAAATCCATCAGACATAGCATATGTAAATGATAATAATACTCAAGACCTAGAAGTATATATAACATATAATATAAGAGTACAAAATCAATCATCAACATTATATACACAAGTAAAAGAAATTGTTAATTATTATGATAGTAGACTTGAAATAGTTCAATCAGACAATCCTAAAAAACAATGGCATGATACGAGTCAATATAGTACATATGGAAACCAAATTAAATCGAATGGATTTAATAAAGCATACAGTACTGAACTCGCGACAGATGAGGATGGATATGATTTACTTTTGGAACCACAGACTTTATCTGATACAATAGAAATAAAATTTAGAGTAAAAGATGAAGTAGTAAAAAGCTTAATAAATCAAGAGCCTATATTATTTAGCAATGTATCTGAGATTTATGCATATGCATCATATTATGGAAGTGATACATGGTGTGCAGAACACACAACAGCACAAGATAGATGGAGAACAGGACAAAGGTATTCGGGATTAGATATTGACTCATCACCAGGAACAGCGGAAATATCAATGCAAAGTGATAAATTAGATACAAAAACATATGAAGATGATACAGATCTTGCACCAACATTTAAATTACAAGCAGATGAAAATTATAAAATAATATCTGGAACAGTTTTTGAAGATTCTCAAACAGAAGAAAGTAAAAAGACAAATGAAAGACTAGGAAATGGAATAAAAGATAATGGGGAAAATGCAGTAGAAAATGTTAGAGTCGAATTATTACGTGTAAATGATGAAGGAACAGAAACTGCAAAATTATATACAATAAATAATAAACAACCAGCAAGTACAGAAGCTGTAACATATACCAATGAAAATGGAGACTATTATTTTGAAGGTGTTGTAGTAGATAATTACATATTAAAATACACTTATGGAGGAAGCGACAATGAAAATGAAAAATCGTTAATTGTATATCCAAAAGAAGAAAATGGTACAACGAAAACAGAAAAAGCCGCTATTGACGCAAGAAACTATAAATCTACTATAATAACACAAGACCCTGTAAAAACGATAATGCAAAATAATACAAATGATGATGTTAAACAAAGTGATTTATTATGGCATTTAATAACAGATGAAAATGTATCAACAGCTGTAGACGATATTGATGACTTACATTGGAAATATAGAACAAAACAAGATGAAGAAAAAAATGTTAATGTAAATTATGATGAAGATACTGAAATGGTAAATGAGAATACAAACAGACAATTAGATAAAGAAGCAAGGTTACAAATTAAATCTTTAATAAATAGTAATTTTGAAACACCTACAAGAGTATCAGCATACAGTTTACCATTTAAAGTACAGGTAGAATATACAAAAGAGCAGATACAGGAAGTAACAGAAGAAGGTGGTAAACTGAAGAAAACAACTAATGCAGCAGGACAAGAAGAAATAGTCAATGAAAGTTTTGACTATGATTGGGACAGATTTAATTTTGGAATTATAGAAAGACCAAGGGAAAACATAGTAGTTGATAAAACTATAGACAGACTTAGAATAACATTAGCAAATGGACAAGTATTAACAGAAGGAAACCCATATGCAGGAAATATGGATTATACAAGGGCATTAGGAAATAAAGAAATAACAACAAGAGACAAATTCCTTAAAGCAATTCAAAAAGAAAAACAAGTATTTATGGAAATGGATACAGAATTAATACAAGGAGCAAAACTAGAAATAATATATAAAATAACAGTTACAAACAATAGTGAAGAAGATGTTGAATATGACAAATATGATGAATTAACACAAGGAGGAGATGAAAAATATTACTGGTATGGAGAAGTAGAAAGAGAAGGAAAGAAAATAGCAAAAGACAAACTTATAAAACAATCTACAGAATACTTAGTAGATTATGTTGATTCGAGTTTAGTTTGTGAAACAGGAAAAGATTCACAAAATGCAGTGTGGCAAAAGGTTAAAAAAGACCAACTTAGAAATCACATATCTCAGAAAGTATCAAATTCACTAAATGCAAATAACAAACAGGATTATACCATACTTGTAACAAATGCATTTAAAAACGTAGCACCAAATGAATCACACTCAGAAACATTATATGCAAGTAAATTATTAGCAGCACAAGCAAAAGACCATGTTTATGAAAACCATACAGAAATAATACAATTAAATGGAAAAACAGCAAGGACGATATATCAAACAAATAAAGGAGAACAAATAGCCAAAGAATATAAACCAGGAGATTATGTGCCAAGTTTAAATGGAAGAGTTAAGAAACTTTCAGATGATACTACACAATCAATATTGGAAAGACTACATGAACAAGACGATGATTCAACAACACTATTTATAACTCCACCAACAGGACTACCAGAA
The DNA here is from genome assembly GCA_934184665.1 of uncultured Clostridia bacterium. Lineage (GTDB taxonomy): Bacteria > Bacillota > Clostridia > TANB77 > CAG-508 > CAG-269. The sequence continues at coordinate 27,354 of CAKPSX010000001.1, forward strand.
AACATTAAAATGTATATGATAGTAGGAGCTATAGGATTAATTGCAATAGGAATAGAGATATGTATAATAAAACGAAAAATTACATAAATTACCAAAAACATTATGGAAACCTTATGCAAATAACTGGAAAACCAGAAAAACAAGTCAAAAAAACAAAAAAATTGTCAAAAAAAATTGTAAAAATCTGAAAATTGTGATATCATATAAAGAGGATTAAAAGTAGAATATTATGATAAATGGAGGAAAGATGATGAAAAGAAAAATTTTAGAAAAATTGTTGGTATCAATAATGATAATCACACTATCAGCAACCGACTTTTTAACGTTGGGCGCAAACTTAGTAAGTTATGCTACAGATTTGAGCAAAACAACAAACAATAATAACATTGAATTTTCTACATACTTCAAGGATGCAGAAGGTAACAAAGTTGACACAGTACAGGAAGACATAAACAAAGAAGACCTTAAACTATATGCAGAAATTGCAGTAAAAAGAGAAGGATACTTTAATGGAACAATAGAATTACAAGAAGGTAACTTCAACTTCAAAAATACTGCAAGTGAAGGAATAAGCCATATAGATGGTAACAAAATAACATTAAACCAAATAAATGCTGGAAGCACTGTAGAAATAGAATTAGGCATAGCACCAGTTAAATCAGAGCAAATGATGCTAAGCCAATTAAATATGACATCAAAGATAAAATTAGCAGGAACATATATGGAAACTTCATATAAAGGAAAAGACATAAGTGCAGAAAAAAATGTTACTTTAAACCTAATAGCAGATGAGGCAAACTCATCTGCTGAGGTAAGCAACGAAATTGTAACAAACAAAATCTTTAATGTTAATGGTGAAAATAAGAGAATAGTTCAAATGTTAGTAAAATCAAAAATAACAAATAATAACTATCCAGTAAAACAAACAACACTAACAGCAGAAGTACCAGAAACGAATAAAGATAAACTACAAAAAATTGAAGTAGTAGCATTAAGAACAGAAGCAACAAATGGACAAGAAAACAATACAACTGTTACAAGTTCAACAACAGAAAATGGCGCAGAAATTCAAAACACACAAATAACAGTTGAAAATGCTGGTGAAACAATCAGCTGGAAAAGAAATACCTCAGATGAATTTATCGTAACATATATATATGATGAAAATGCAAATGTAAATGGAACAGAATTTAAAACAAATACAGAAATAGAATTATATAACACAGAAAATAAATTCAGTAAAGAAACATCAGCAATTGTAGGGACAGAAGAACTAAGCAATGTTGTGGTATCAGAAATTGAACTAGATAACACAGAAACATACAAAGGTCAATTATATGCAAATACTAAAACAGAAGACAAAAAAGAAATACCTTTTAATACAACAACAAAAATCTTAGTAAGATCAGCAGGAATTGCAGAAGCAATAGATGTTAAAGAAGAAAAAGATACATTTACAGGAATTGAACTTGATGCAAATACAAGATATGTACAAACAGCAATAAATAGAGAAAGAATGTTAGCAATGCTAGGGCAAGATGGATATTTAGATATAACAGCAGGAGGAACAAGCTATAGACTAACAAAAGACAGTGAAGTAAATGAAAATGGAAACATAATAATTAATTACAATGAAACAGTAAGAGAAATAGAAATTTCAACAAGTAAACCAGTAAATGCAGGAGTATTAAACATTCAACATGAAAAAGCAATAATGGCAAGTGATTATGTTACAGAACAAATAAAACCTGTAACAGGATTGATAGCAAAAAATATATCAACAATGAAGGCAACAATAGATACAACAGTTGAAAAAGGCGTTCAAGAAGCGGCAGAAAAAATTGCAGGAGCAACAACGGATGCAAAAAACGCAGCTGAAGACGTGATAAAAGATGGTGTTAAAGAAGCTGGAGAAAAAATTTCAGAAGTAATAACTAAAAACGAAGATTCAGCAGAAAAACCATTAAAAGAAACATACTCAAAAGTTGAATTAACAGTAAATAAAGCAAACTTATCAACAATGTCAGTAAACAATGATGTAGCATTAGGAGTTAAATTTATAACAAATGGAACACAATATGATTTATTTAAAAATCCAAAAGTAGTTATTCAATTACCAGAACAAGTAAAAGATGTAACATTAAAAGGAATAGATAAATTATATGGAGATGAATTTACAATAACAAAGAAATCATATGACAAAGTAAATAAAATGATTGAGATTGAATTAAATGGAGAGCAAACAGCATATGCAGAAAATGATGCAACACAATTATATTTACAAGTTAATTTAGATATAACACTAGAACAAACAGCAGCAAGCAAAACTGAAGAAATAACAATGTCATATAAAAATGACAATGCTACAAATTATTATGAAGATGGAATTGTTACAAAAGCCGTAGGAATAAGTGCACCAAGTGGAATAATAACAATAAACAATTTAAACACATACAACATAAATTCAGTAGCAGGAATAAATGAAAGCAAACAATTGGTAGACTTAGATAAAGAAACAGCTGGTGGAACAAATGCAGAATATCAAATATCAGTAGTAAATAACACAGGAAGTAAAATAAATAATACAAAAATATTAGGATATTTCCCAACAAAAGGAGAAATACAAACACAAAATGAAACAATAACAAACACATTAGAAACAAGTGTTGCGGAAGCAATAAAAGCAGGAAATGCAAAAGTATATTATAGCGAAAATAGCAAAGCAACAGCAGATTTAGAAAACACATCAAATGGTTGGACACAAGATACAAGTGCAATAGCAAATGCAAAAGTTTACTTAATAGACTTAGGAACAATGAATATTGGTGCAAGCTACACAACAGGATATACAAGCAAAATATCAACAAATATAGACTATGATTTATCATCATATGCAGGATATAAAGTTATATATAATGATGGAGAAACTACACAAACAGTAGAATCAACATTAGTTGGTATGACAACAGAAGGCGGAATAAAAGCAGAAGATATTAAGATGGAAACGTCAGTATCCGCAACAGTTGGAAATGATACACTAAAAGATGGTGATACAGTAAAAGCAGGTGAAGTTATAAGATATAAAGTTACTGCTAAAAATGTTGGAGAAAGAAAACTTAAAGATGTTACAATTAAAGGACAAGTTCCAGAAGGAACAGTTCTAGTAGAACCAGAAGAAGAATTCAAATCAACAGGACTATCATATTATGTGGAAAAAACAGATGCAAAAGAAGTTTCAAAAACAATAGAAAGTATTGAACCAGGACAAGAATACAGTATAGAATATGAAGTTAGAGTTAATATGAATGCAACAAATGGAACAGAAATAACAAACAAAGAAATTACAACATGTGGAGAATTTAAACAAGAAGGCAATGAAATGAAATTAAAAATTGCCGAATCAAAGATAAGGGTAACATTAAAGAAATTAGTAGATGCAGATATAGATAGTGTATATACTGGTGAATACATGGAATACACAGCATTTGTAGAAAACTTATCAAATGAAGCAGTAAAAGATGTAACACTAAAGATAAATACAACAGGTGCAGAACTTGTATATTTAGATGACAGCGAAGGAAATGACATGGAAAAAACAAACGAAATAAAAATTAGTGAAATTGCACCAAATGAAAAAATAGGTTATTCATTCTCAGTAGAAATTAAAGAAGATGCAATAAAAGAGTTTGACACAAGTGTTATAGTAAAAGATGCTGATGGAAATGAATATAGAGCAAATAAAGTTGATTTAAAAATTAATCAACATAATGCAAAAGTAAGTTTAACAACACCAAATAATGGTGATTATGTAGAATCTGGAGATGAAATAAGATATGAGATAGAAATTACTAACTCAGAAAATTCAATCCAAGTAGTAAAAGTACATGACAATATACCAGAAGAATTAGAAATACAAGAAATAATCGAAAATGGTGAAACTGTAATGCAAATAACTGATGACACAGTAGAAGATACATTTGTAGGAAATATATCTAATCAAATAACTTATCCAACAATATTACAACCAAATGGAACTACAAAGATTACAATAATAACAAAAGTAAGAGAAAGTCAAGAACAATCTGAAACAAAAACAATAAAAAATGTAGTAGAGGTAAAAACAGAAAAAACATTATCTGGAGAATTACAAGAAATAACATTAGGTAAATCAGAAGAAGTAACACATATTATTAAAGGAACAATAAGTGAAGAAATGAAACACATCATAAGTGGTGTTGCATGGTTAGATGCAAATGGAAATGGACAAAAAGATACAGACGAAACAGTATTACCAGATATTACAGTAAGATTATTAGATACAAAAACAGATAAACTTGCAACAGATAGAGATGGAAATGCATTAGAAACAAAAACAGGAGAAGATGGAACATATACATTTAGTAAAGTTGAAGAAGGTCAATATATAGTAGTATTTGACTATGATACAACAAAATATGAACCAACAGCTTATATGCAAAGTGGAGTTAGTGATGGACTAAATTCAAAAGCAATAGCAAAAGTATTTGACGGAGAAGTTAAAGGTAATGCAGGAACAGATACTATAGAATTAACAGAAAGTGTATTTAATATAAACTTAGGTTTAAAACAAAACTTAAAATTCGACCTAGAACTAGGGAAATATATAAATTCAATAGTAGTACAAAATTCAAAAGGAACAAAAACATATGAATGCAAAGATAGTGAAACATTTAAGAAAATAGAAATAAGTTCAAAACAACTTAATGATTCAATAGTAGTATTAAATTACACAATAAGAGTAAAAAATACTGGAGAAGTTGCAGGATATGTTTCAAATATCAGAGATTACTTACCAAGTGGACTAACATTTAGTTCAGAATTAAACCCAGACTGGTATTTAGCAGGACAAGACTTATATACAAAGAGTTTAGCAAATGCAAGAATAGAACCTGGAGAAGTAAAAGAAATAAAATTAGTACTAACAAAAACAATGACAACAGACAATGTTGGATTAGTAAACAACAGAGCGGAAATAGTAGAAAGTTATAATGAACTTGGAAAAGTTGATATAGATTCAACAGAAAACAATCAAGCAAATGGAGAAGATGACTTAGGTTCAGCAGATGTAATTATTGGTATAAGTACAGGTATGACAAATATCTTAAATATAACATTAATAATAATTAACACTGGATTAATAGCATTTGCAATATATTTATTATTCAGAAAGAAAAATGAAACGAAGTAGTAAAGGGGTGAAAGATGTGAGTAAATTGAAAAAAATATTTTTCATACTAATGATGACCTTACTGATTGTGCTATTGAAAAATAGCACATGTCAGGCAACAGCACAGGAAGTCCTAGGGCTAAAAGAAAATGCCGTTGGTAAGACAGTATATACAGGTGGTTCTGAATTATATAATAGATGGGGAAATTTTGAAAATGTATATTGTGCAAGACAAGACAAAACATTAAATGATGGTCAAAACTATAATTGTCAAGTAGTTTATTACATAGAGCTTAAAGGAAATGAAGCAAACTTCTGTAATAGAACTAATCCTACATTAAGACCAGCAACTGGTTCAGGAACAGATTACAGATGGGGACAATTAGCAAATATATTAGCATTAGGAAAAAATAAAGGATATAGAACTTCAGCAGGATGTACAGATACCCAATATGGATTATGGTATTTCCTTGGAACACAAAACGAATGGATAAAAGAAAAGTTTGGAGCAAGCTGGATGATTCAATCAAGTTATTTTACACATGCTAGATGGCAAACAACAGTTAAATTAGGAAAATCATATAGTGATAAATGTGCTAACTTAGCTAAAAATAATTCAGGATATAAAGGAACAGTAAGAATATACTGGCTAGAAGCTAAAAACCAAAGTGTTAACCAAAGTCTTATGATAGTTGAACTTGAAGATAGCAAAGAATCAGAAATGATACTAATAGACAAACAAGATAGTAATGATAAATCATATTTAGGTGGAGTATCATTCAAAGTAAAAAATGATGCAAGCGGAATGTACATCAAAAAAGCAGATGTAGTTGATGAAAAAAATTCTGATAGATATGTATATGAGGTAAAAGACCCATCAACATCAAATACAGAATATTGGACATCAGACATATCTCAAGCAATGACGTTTACAACAGGTACGGAAAAGAATTATAAGGGAATACAAATAAAAGGTATTCCATCTGGAACATATACAGCAATTGAAACATCAAATCCACATAGTGGATATGAAGGTAGTATAAACAAAACATTTAGTATATCATCAACATCTTATGAAGATTACACAAACTCAAATATACTATATAATACAAAACAAGAACAAGGAAGCGGAAATGTTAAAATTTCTGGAACGGTATGGGAAGATATTGCTAGCAACAAAGAAAATGATGGTAAAGGTAATAGTAAAAAAGATAGCGGAGAAAAAGGTATCGAAGGAGTAAAAGTATATTGGAAAAGCGCAGATGGTAGTATAATTGCAAGTACGACAACTGGAAGTGATGGAAGCTACACAATGAGAACCAATATCGACTTAGGATTCTGTAGATGGTATATTGATCAAGCAGCATATAACAGAATAAACAATTCATATGTAGAATTCGCTTATAATGGATTAACATATACAACAGTTGCATACGCATCAAATGGCGACGCAGATACATCAAAAGTAATTGAAAATTCATCATCAAGAACAAGTTTAGACAATTCATTTAGTCAAATAAGCAATAAAGGTGTTTCAACAAATGGCTCAAGACTAGAATATACATATAGCTCTAACCCAGAAGTAGGTTCAACAAGAATTGCAACATTAAGTTCTCCAACAAGTATGAGTGATTTTACAGTAACAGCAGACACTAAAAATGTATTAAGTAAATATAAATTTTTACAAACATATCCTGCATTAGATACACAAGAGAGATCAGGATGTATAAGACACCATTATGTATCATGTTCAAAACATGGAAGTCACCATGTATGTGACGAATATGGAAGCAAAACAGTATCTTGGGAAATATCTAATGTAAACTGTGGATTATATAAAAGAGAACAACCAGACCTTGCAATAGGTACAGATATTGAAAAAGTTGACGTTATAATGAAAGGACAACAATATACTTATAAATATGGTCAAAGAGGATTACCAGATGGAAGCTATAAATATGACAAAGTAAGTTTTAGTGATAGAAATACTGAGAAATATAATAGACCAGTAAATCCATCAGATATAGCATATATCAATAAAGATGGAAATAATCCAGATGACTTACAAGTATATGTAACATATAATGTAAGAGTACAAAATCAATCTAGAAATTTAATGGCAGAAGTACAGGAAATTGTAAACTATTATGATGCAAATTATTCTTTATTCGATGGTAATTGGCGAGATGTAAGTAAAAATGGAGATAGATATAATTCAAATGGATTTAAGGCAGCATATAATCAACAATTACAAGGCGTAAAACTTGCACCAGGTGAAGAATCAGAAACAATTAGTTTAACATTAAAAGTTAATAATGATGTTGTAAAAGAATTAATACAAAAAGACAGATTATTTAAAAATGTTTCAGAAATATATATGTATTCATCATATTACGGAAGTAATGCATTATGTGCAGAATATCAAACAGCAAGTGAAAAAGGCAGAACAGGAAAGCAATATGCTGGAATAGATAAAGATTCAGCACCAGGAAATGCAGAAATTAAAATATCAAATAACACATTAGATATATCTACATTTGAAGATGATACAGGTATAGCTCCAACATTTATGCTAATAAAAGCAGATAATTACAAACAGATATCAGGTACAGTATATGAAGATTCAACTACTGTAAATGATAATAAAAGACTTGGAGATGGACAAAATAATGGAGAGAAAGGTGTAGCAAATGTCAGAGTGGACTTATTAAAAGTTAATGATGATGGTAGTACACAATTAGCAGATTTATATTATATTGAAAATGGTGAGGCTAAAACAAAACAAGCTACGACATATACAGATGCAAATGGACATTATGAATTCGGAAATAATGCCAAAGAGGGAGAAGACTCAGGAGTTGTAGTAGACAACTATATTGTAAAATACACATACGGAAATAATACAGAATCAACGGTAAAATACGGTGATACAGAAGAAAAAGAATTATCAAAAGGAGAAACAAAAGTAAATACAGAATTAAAAGAAGGCGAAAGCTCAACAATAAATGCAAGAGACTATAAATCTACAATAATAACAGATAATGCAATAAGTTCAGTAATGAGAAAAAATAATGATAATAATCAAGAGCAAATTACACAAAAAGATTTACAATGGCATTTAACAAAATCAGGAAATACATCAATAGCAGTAGATGATATAGATGATTTACAATGGTATTTCCGTAATGATAATAATGAACTTGTAAAAATAGATGTAAACTCATTAAAGGAAGGCTCTTATGATGTAAATGCAAGATTGCAGATATCATCATTAATGAATGGAAACTTTAATAAAGGTGTAAATGTATCATCATACAGTTTACCATTTAAAGTTCAACTAGAATATACAGCTGATCAAGAAAGTAATGTAGGAGAAGATGGAGGAAACTTTGATTACAACTGGGATAAATTCAACTTTGGTATTGCAGAAAGAGCAAGAGAAGACATATATGTTGATAAAACAATAAAAAATCTAAAAATAACATTAGCAAATGGTCAAGTATTAACAGAAGGTAACCCATATACAGATAGTATGGATTATGTAAGAGCACTTGGTTCAAAAGATGTAATTAATAGTAGAGAAGATTTCAACAAAGCATTTACAAAACAAAGAGAAATCTTTATGGAAATGGATACAGAATTAATCCAAGGTGCAACACTAGAATTATTATATGAAATAACAGTAACAAATAATAGTGAAGTAGACTATGAATATGACAGAAGTGTAATTGGTGGAGAAGGAGCAAATTATGAAAAATATTACTACTATGGTGAAGCTAAAACAAACCCAATAAAACAATCTGTAGAATATTTAGTAGACTATGTTGACCCAGACTTAGTATGTGAAGCTGGTACAGGTACAGCAAATGCAAACTGGCAAAAAATAGAGGCTAAGACATTATATGATGCAGGTAATATTTCGAAAGAAGTTTATGAAGGAAAGAAAAACGATGAAGGCAAAGTACTAGATCAAATGAAAGGTGTAGTAGATGGAAAATATACAATACTTGTAACAAATGCATTCAAAAACTTAGCAGCAGGAGAATCACATTCAGAAACATTATATGCAAGTAAATTGCTAGCAACACAATCAGCAGAACATGTATATGAAAACCATACAGAAATAATCCAATTAAATGGTAGAATGGCAAGAACAATAGATGGAACAAACAACGGAAAACAAATTGCTAAAACATATATACCAGGAAATTATATGCCAAGCACAAAAGCGAGAGCAGCAGAAGAAACATCATTAACAAGATTACATGAACAAGATGATGATGCAATAACAGTAAGAATAACACCACCAACAGGTCTAGAAAACAATGCAATTATATATATATCAGTAGGAGTAATAGTATTAGTACTACTAGCAGGTGGAATATACTTCATAAAAAGAAAAACAGTATAAGCAAAACTAAAACAATATAATTAAAATAAATCATCAGAAAATACAAAAGCAATAAAAGACCACGGATTCCTCCGTGGCCTTTTTGCTAAATGTTGATTAATACAAAAAATAACTTACAAACTATAAAGTTTGCAAGTTGCTATAATAAATATGGTGCACCATAGAGGAGTCGAACCTCCGACCATTTGATTAAGAGTCAACTGCTCTACCAACTGAGCTAATGGTGCATATCTGAATTTCACTTTTATAATTATAGTATTTTTTTCCAAAATTGTCAAGAGAACTAGAACAAATAAGAAAAATTAAATTAACAAAATATTTTTTTATACTTTGTCAACAGTCCGTAAAAAAGTGTGCATTTGCACACTTTTTTGTTATAAGAGTATTTTATTTTAATTCCCAATCATCACCCATAGTCTTCTTAATTTTAGTAAGTTCAGTTTTTAATGTAGAATAAGTAGATGCTCCGATTGATTTATCACTTCCAGAATCATAATTAGAAATAGTTTCTTCAATATCTAAAATGCGATATTTATGAGTTTTTTTAGAAGTATCTTTATACATATATATTGGAATATATGAAACAGATTCTATATTAGTTTTGCCAGTTGTTCCACTTTTAGTGAATTTCATATCAAGAATAACCGAATTTCTTGTATTTGCCTGGGTTTGGCCTGACATAAAATTACCTAATGAGTAAATTACAAAACAGTTTTTGGTTGTTCCATCTTCAAGAGTTACAGTTTTCTTTTTCATAGGTTGCAAAACATGAGGATGGCTACCTAAAATAACATCAACACCATTATTAAATAAGAAATCAGCAAGCTCTTCTTGCTCGGTATTTTGCTTAGTTTGATATTCTATTCCCCAATGCATGCTTGCACATATTAAATCAGGTGATTGCTCTTTTGCAAGCGATATTTGTTTGGAAATAAAATCTTTATCTATTAAATTAACACTATATGGCTTATCTTTTGGAATTGCTATACCATTTGTTCCGTAAGTAAATGATAAAAATGCAATTTTAACACCTTTAACATCTTTGACCAAGATTGTGTTTTGAGCTTCTTCTGAACTGTATGTACCCATATGAGAAATACCTGCATCATCTAAGTATTTTAATGTGCTTGTAAGCCCTTTGTAACCTGTGTCCATACAATGATTATTTGCAGTAGAAACCACATCAATACCAAGATTTTTTAAATCAGTGGCTAATTGTTCTGGTGTATTGAATGTGGGATAATTACTATATCTTCTTTCTTTACCAGCAAATGTTGTTTCAAGATTTCCTATAGCGATATCAGCAGAACTGATATAAGACTTTATATCTTCAAAAACATAAGAAAAATCATAGGTGTCTTTTGAAGAAATATATGCATCATTATATTGTGAATTATGGCACATTATATCACCAATAACACTCATCGAAAAATTTATATCTTTTGATACTTCTTTTTTAGGTTCTTCAATATTATCAGCTTCTTGGGAAACATTGTCAGATACGGTTGGAACAGTATTGCCGTTTTTATTAAAATTGTTTAAAATCACAAATATGGCAATACATATAAGAATTAATAATGTAACTGAAAGACAGAATTTCGGTTTATTTACAATCTTCATTTTTTTCATATTAATATAAATCCTTTCTAAAATAAACAAATATTAAATATAAGATACCATACTTCAACAGAAAAATCAATAAAAGTTCAAAGAATTTAGGCACTTGTAAAAACAGGAAAAATGTGGTATAGTATATAAGGAATAAACAGGAGATTTTATTTGTTCATTTCGATTAAGAAGATGTATAAGGAGGAAATCATGTTAACAACAAATGGAGTAACAGTCAGATTTGGAAAAAGAGTGTTATTTGAAGATGTAAATATAAAGTTTGGTAAAGGAAATTGCTATGGAATAATAGGAGCAAATGGTGCAGGAAAATCAACATTTTTAAAAGTTTTATCAGGAGAAATAGAACCAAGCAAAGGTGATGTATCATTAGAAAAAGGCGAAAGATTATCTGTATTGAAACAAGACCACTTTGCATTTGAGGAGTATTCAGTAATAGATACAGTAATGATGGGAAATAAAGAGTTATATGATATCATGAAAGAAAAAGAAGCAATCTACATGAAACCAGATTTTTCAGAAGAAGATGGAATGAAAGCAGCAAAACTTGAAGAAAGGTTTGCTGAATTAGATGGCTGGAATGCTGAATCAGATGCATCAATTTTATTAAATGATTTAGGAATAATCCCAGAAAATCATTATAAATTAATGAGTGAAATTGAACCAAGAGAAAAGGTAAAAGTATTGTTAGCACAAGCCTTATTTGGAAATCCAGATGTACTACTATTAGATGAGCCTACAAATGACTTGGATTTAAAAAGTATAAATTGGCTACAAGAATTTTTAATAAATTTCGAAAATACTGTAATTGTAGTATCACATGATAGATATTTCTTAAATAAAGTATGTACACATATAGCAGATGTTGATTTTGGAAAAATAAAAGTATATCCAGGTAATTATGATTTCTGGTATGAATCAAGCCAATTAGCATTAAAGCAAATGAAAGAACAAAATAAGAAAAAAGAAGAAAAAATCAAAGAATTGCAAGATTTTATTGCAAGATTTAGTGCAAATGCTTCAAAATCAAAACAAGCAACATCAAGAAAGAAAACTCTTGAAAAAATAGAACTTGATGAAATAAAACCATCAAATAGAAAATATCCTTATGTAGATTTTAAACCAGATAGAGAACCTGGAAAAGAGATATTACAAGTTAAAAACATTTCAAAAACAATAAATGGTGAAAAAATATTAGATAATATTAGCTTTACAGTAAAAGCAGGTGATAAAATTGCATTTTTAGCAGATAATGAAAATGCTAAAACAGTACTATTCCAAATAATTGCTGGAGAAATGGAACCAGATGAAGGAGAACTTATTTGGGGTACAACAATAACAAAATCATATTTCCCTAAGGATAACAATTATTTATTTGATGTTGATGAAAACATTACAGAATGGCTTAGAAAATACTCAAAAGACCCAGATGAAACTTTTGTTAGGGGTTTCTTAGGTAGAATGTTGTTCTCAGGTGATGAGGCTCTTAAACAAGCAAAAGTACTTTCAGGTGGTGAAAAGGTAAGATGCGTACTTGCTAAAATGATGCTTTCAGGTGCAAACTTCCTAATTTTTGATGAGCCTACTAATCACTTAGATATGGAAAGTATAACATCTGTAAATGATGGAATGAGTAAATTTAAAGGGAATATATTATTTACTTCACATGACCATCAATTAACACAGACTGTTGCAAATAGAATTATAGATATAAAAAATGATAAAATAATAGACAGAGAAATAACATATAATGAATATTTAGGAATAGAATAAATCTTAGGGCAGGCGTGTGTCTGTCCTTTTTTCAATTAAATGTGAAAATTGTGTGAATACTATTTACAAAAAAAAGCTGAAATGTTAATATATGTTAAGAAGTAAAAATGAGGAGGAAAAATCGTGATTCAGATTGAAAACATTACAAAGAAATACGGAGATTTTATAGCAGTAAATAATATAAGCTTTGAAATCGAAGAAGGAGAAATTGTAGGGTTCCTTGGACCAAATGGTGCTGGTAAAAGTACAACAATGAATATGATAACAGGTTTTATTGAGCCATCTTCAGGAAGAATATTAGTAGATGGGTATGACATATCTAAAAAGCCTAAAAAAGCAAAAAGACAGATTGGGTATATGCCAGAGGGAGTGCCATTATACAGTGATTTAACTGTAAAAGAGTTTGTTACATATATGGCCGAATTAAAAGGCGTAAATAAAAAAGAAAGAAAAGAAAAAGTTCAAAAAGTTTTAGGAGAAATTGGATTAACAAATGTCCAAAATAAGCTAACAAAAAACTTGTCAAAGGGATATAAACAAAGAGTAAGCATGGCAGGAGCTTTAATTGGAGATCCAAAAGTTATAATACTTGATGAACCTACAGTAGGACTTGACCCAAAACAAGTAACAGAAATAAGAGCATTAATAAAAGAGCTAGGGAAAGACCGTACTATAATATTAAGTTCACATATACTATCAGAAGTAAGTCAGATATGTAATAGAGTAATAATAATTAATAGAGGAGAAATTGTCGCAATAGACACTCCAGATAATCTTGAGAAAAAAGTTGAAAGAGATAACTCAGTTTATGTTACAGTTGAAGATAAAGATAATAAAATGGAAAATATCAAAGAAAAATTAACAGATGTAAAAGAAATCAATTTGGTTGAAGAAAATGAAGATAATACCAAAAAATATATGATTACTGCAAACAAAGATGTAGATTTAAGAAAGCAAATATTTGAAGTATTTGCTAAAGAAGGAATAACAATATTTGAAATGAAAAAAGTTGATGCTACACTTGAAGATGCATTTATGCAATTAATAAATACATTACCTGAAGGAAATCAAGAAAATAAAGAAGAGCAAAATAAATCAAAAGATAAAGATGAGGGTAAAAAAGAAAAGAAAAATAAGAATAAAAAACAAAAAGAACCTAAAAAAGAAGGAGGGAAAGAATAATGTGGGCAGTATTTAAAAAAGAGTTTAAAAGTTACTTTTTATCTCCAATAGGTTATGTAGTAATAGGTATATTTTTACTTGTATTTAGTGTATTCTTTTATATAACATCATTACGTAGTGGAAGTGTTGATTTGGGTTCACTATATTATTTTACAGCACTTTATGGATTGATAATAATAGCTCCAATATTAACAATGAGAATGTTTGCGGAAGAAAGGAAAACAGGAACAGAACAGCTAATTTTAACATCACCTGTAAGTATGACAGGAGTTGTATTTGGCAAATTTTTAGCTGCAATGGCAGTAATATTAATAACATTAGTAGTATCTTTTATGTATTTCTTTATAGTAAGTCTTTTTGGAGAACCTAATATAATACCTTTATTAGTATATATGGCAGGATTTATACTAGTTGCGGCAGCAGCATTATCAATAGGAATGCTTGCATCAAGTATTACAGAAAATCAAATAATTGCGGGAATATTAACAATAGCTTTTTTAGTATTGTCATTATTTATACAAACAGATAACGATATATTAACAAATATAACATTAATGAGCTTTTATCAAAAATTCCCTCAAGGTGTAATAACATTAAAAGAAATAGTAGGATTAGTATCATTTACAGGGGTATTTATATCATTAACAATAATGGTTATGCAAAGAAGAAAATTAGTAAAATAGACAAGGAGAGCAGAAAGTGAAAAAGTTTTTAGAAATCATAAAAAATAAATGGTTAATTAGAGGTACAACAACAGTTCTTTTAGTGGCTATAATTATTGCCATATATCTTTTATTGAACTGGGGTGTTAGTAAACTTAACTTAGAAGATATAGACTGTACGGAAAAGAAATTATATTCTTTATCAGATGAAACAAGGCAAAAATTAAAAGATATTGATAAAGATGTAACAATTCAATTAATAAATATGACTGATAATACTTATGTAACAGAATATGTAAAAAAATATGAAAAAGCATGTGATAAAATAAAAGTTGAAGAAATACCAGATTTAACAGCAAGAGTTGATTTAATGACAAAATACGGTATGAAAGATTCAGATAGTTTAATTGTTGTAAAAACAGATGAAAAAGAGACAAAACTAACAGAAGATGATTTATATACATTTGATTACACAAACTATCAAGAAATTGATACAACAGAAGAATCAATTACAAATGCAATCGTAGAAGTTATAATTAATGAAAAACCAAAAGTATATGTACTATCAGGAAAAAGTTATTATACAACAGATCAAATGCTTGAAACTGTTTTAACACAGTTAAAAGGTGACTCTAATGAAGTTGATTATACAGATATTTTAGTTAATGGAAAAATCCCAGATGATTGTAAATGCTTAGTTATAACAACATTATCAAAAGATTTAACAGAAATAGAAAGAGATCAAATAATAGAGTACATCAAAAAAGGTGGAAAGTTGATGTTATTAACATCTCAAAATATTATTGATGAAGAAACACCAAACTTTAATGAGGTTTTAGCTCAATATGGTGTACAATTAAAATATGGCGTTGTATTTGAACAAGATACTTCTAATATGTTACAAGGTAACCCAGATTATATTATTTCAAATGCAACAGCAAGTTTTATGAGTAATATAGATATGAATATGAAAGTATGCTTACCAGATGCAGGTAGCATAGAGTTTGAGGAATCAGAAAAACTAGAAGAACTTGGTGTAGAATATGAAGTTCTTGCAACAACAAGTGAAAAATCATTTTTAAGAACAAACTTAAACTTAACTTCAGCTAAGAAAACAGAACAAGATGGTAATGACCAATCATATATATTAGGGGCTTTAGCAACTAAGAAAATTTCAGATGATGTAAAATCAGAAATGATAATATTCTCAAGCGAGATATTTGCATCAGATGCGCAAACAGCTGCGGGTTTAAGAGTTGTAGACTTATACAATAATAAAGATGTAATAATAAATTCAATTTCACATTTAACTGAAAGAACAGATACAATTACAATAAGAAAAACAGGAGAAGAAGAACCATATACAGTAACAGTTCAACAACACACAATAATAAGTACTATTATATTTATAATACCATTAATAATTATTATTGCTGGTGTAATTGTATGGGTAATTAGAAAAAGAAAAAAATAAAATATTACATTATTAATAAAAAACTTGAAGTATAACTTATATTAGTTATATTTCAAGTTTTTTTGTATAAAATAATATACAAGGTGATGTAATGAAAGAAATATTGTTAATTGTATTTGTTATAATTGCAGATTTAATAGGAGCAGGTTTTGCTTCTGGTCAAGAGATGTATTCGTTTTTCTTTGCATATGGTACAAAAGGTTTATTAGGACTTATGGTGATGAGTGTATTAGTCGCAGTTTTAATATATAAAATCTTGAAGTTAATATGTGTAAGAGAAGTAGATACATATGACGAATTTTTGGGCATATTTATTAAAAATAAAAAAGCAACAAAAATAATTAATATTATATTAAATGTTTTATTAGTAATAACTTTTTATATAATGATAGCAGGTTTTGGCGCATATTTTGAACAAGAAGTAGGTATAGCCAAACTTATAGGTAGTACATTTCTAGCAGTTATGTGTCTTATAGTTTTTTTCACTAGTGTTAAAGGTGTGCTAAAAGTGAGCGAATATCTGGTGCCATTTCTAATAATATGTATAATTGCTATAGGGGTTAAGGCAATGCTTATTTTAGATATAGGAAGTGTTAATATTCCTACATTGAAAAAAGGTTGGATATTGAGTTCAGTGGTTTATTGTAGTTATAATATTATTCTTTTAGTTCCGATTTTGATATCACTAAGAAAGCAAATAAAAGAACAGAGTAAAATAAAGTATATAGCTTTAATATCTGGAATTGTTATATTTGTTTTATCTTTATCAATTTATGTTATTTTAGCAAAAGCAAATGTGGATTGGTCTCAAATAGAGATGCCAATGGTTTATGCTGTGAGGACACAGTTTCCTGGATTTAGCAATATCTATACATTTATAATATTAGCTTCAATATTTACTACGGCAATAACAGTTGGAACAGGTATTTTACAAAATGTACGCAAAAATAAAAAAAGTTATACACAGGCAGTGATAATTCTGTGCATAACTAGTATTCTATTTTCTAATATTGGTTTTTCAAACTTGATAAATTCTGCATATCCACTTTTCGGATATCTTGGAATAGTACAAATAATACTAATATTGTCAAAAAATATTTGCAAAAAATAATGCTTATGATATAATAAGGGCAAATATCAAAAGATGAGGAGAAACTAATGAAAGATTTTTGGGTTGCAGGACTTCAAAATCAAAGAAGAGATAGACTAAAAAAACTTGCAATATTTATCGGAATACTAATTGTTATAATAGCTGTAATTGCAGTAATATTGGTGTATATGAATAATCTGGATTTTAGAAAATGGTGTGATGGCAATATTTTAAAAAAAGAGATTTCACAGAAAGATACAAAATCAATTGACATTGATGGAGATGAAAATACACAAATATATGCATATGATAAATATATTTGCTTATTTAGGAAAAAGAAATTACAGTTTTATAATAAATTAGGAACAAAAGTTGAAGAAATAGATTTAGATATTAATAAAGCCGTATTTTCATCTGCTGGTAGATATCTAGCAGTTAGTGAAGAAGGCGGTCAAAAATTCTATCTAATATGTGGGAAAGATAAAATCTTTGAAAATGAAGTTAATGGAAATATCAATCAAATAAAAGTTAGCAGAAGCGGATATGTTGCAGTAGTAATGACCAATTCAAGTTATAAATCAATTGTTGATGTATATAACAAAGATGGGAAACAGATTTTTAAGAAGAATCTTGTTACATCAAGAGTCGCAGATGTCAGTATATCACAAGATAGCAAATATTTGGCAATAGCAGAGGTAGACATATCTGGAATATTGATAAAATCAAGTGTACAGGTTATTTCGATTGATTTAGCACAAGAAAAACCTAATGAATCAATATTATACAAATATGATGCACAGATTGATAAACTAATATTAAATATTGAATATCAAGAGAGAGACAAATTAGTTTGCATGTATGATGATTCAATTGAGATACTTGAGGATAACAAAAGTACAGCAATATTAACTGTTGAAAATAATAAACCTGCATTTATGTCTATTAATTTTAATAATAAAGTTGCAGTATTAAGAGAGGTATCAACAGGAGACTATACTTCTAATACATATATTGATTTTATTAGCTCAATAACATCAAAAAAAAGTGAATATATTGTAGAAGATGTCACAAAATCCATAGTCGCCACTGAAAACAAACTCGCAATAAATTGTGGAACAGATTTATATGTAATAAATTCAGATGGTATATTATTAAAAAAATATGTTTCTGATAAAGAAGTAAGTGATGTAGTGTTAACAGACAGTTTAGTTGGAATAGTTTACAGAGATAAAATACAAATAATAAATTTATAAAGGAGTGATAGTTTTATGGGGATTGTTTTAGACATAATTATAGCAGTAGTTATTTTAGCTAATATATACATATGTTATCAAAAAGGAATAGTAAAACTTGCTGTTGGTTTAATAGCCGTTTTAGTATCTATAGTTTTAGCTATAATACTTTATAAGCCTGTTTCTGCACTAATAATAAATAATACTCAAATAGATGATAATATAGAAAAGGCTATAATTGAGAATTTTACAGTAAATCAAGAAAAATCAGTAGAAACTGAAGATAATGGAATTATGAAATATATGGAAAGCTATGTTGATGATGCGGTAAATAAAACTAAAAATCAAATAGTTATAGAAGCAGCTGGCGTAATATCTACTAAACTAATAAATGTTGGCGTTATGATAGGAATATTTATTTTAGCAAGAGTGATATTAGTTGTAATAACACTTATGGCTGATATTATAACAGAATTACCAATATTAAAACAGTTTGATGCTATTGGTGGAATTTTATATGGTGTTATAAAATCATTATTAATCATATATGCTGTTTTAGCAATATTATTCTTTATTGTATATACAACAGGAAATACAGCAATATCTGAGGCAATTGCTAATTCATATATTACAAAATTATTTTATGACCATAATTTATTATTAAAAATAATTTTCTAGTATAATTAGTATGACAAATAGGAAAGTGAGATGAGAGTTACTTTCCTATTTGTTATATATAAAAAAATTAGATAAATAGAAAATGACAAACTACCTTTCAAAGCAAAGAATTGTGAATTTTTTGTGAAAAAATAGAAAAAAATATAATAATTGTTGAAATTTATAAGCAAATTTGTTATAGTAAAATAGTTAGAATAAAAAATGGGGGAATAGAAATTGTCAAGAAAAAAAGAAATCCAAAGAGAAAATGAAAATATAGATAATAATAATAAAGTTAAGAAAAAATCGAAGGTTCTAAAAAAAGTATTAATAACATTATTAATAATATTAGTTTTAGTTGCTGGATTTATAGCATATAAAATTCAAAAAAATGGTGGAGGACTACAAGGTGTTCTATTAACATTAACAGGTAATGATGAAGAGTCATTAAAAGATTTAGATGCAATTCAAGTACTTGTAATGGGTGTAAGTACAGATAATGGAGGGAAACTTTCAGATACAATAATTTTAGGGACTTATGACCCAAAAACACAACAGGCTTCATTATTATCAATTCCTAGAGATACTTTTATTGGTAAGAGTGAAAGCTCAGCAAGTGCTTTTGATAAAATAAATTCATTATATCAAAAAAGTCCACAAAAAACGCTTGATGCAGTAAATCAAATAACAGGGTTAAATGTTAAGTACTATGTAGTTGTTGATAATCAAGCATTAATAAAACTTGTAGATGTAATTGGTGGAGTTGATTTCTATGTTCCAACAGATATGGTATATACAGATACATCACAAGATTTGTATATTAATTTAAAAGAAGGATTACAAAAGATTGATGGTAATAAAGCTGAGCAATTATTAAGATATAGACATGGTGATAAAGACAAAAATGGAAGATATATCGGAGGATATTCAGCAGAATATGGTAATGACGATATTGGTAGAATGAGAACTCAAAGAGAGTTTATAATGGAAACAGTAAAACAAACAATAAAAGCAAAGAATATATTTAAATTGAAAGACATAGTAGATATAGCATATAAATATGTTGAAACAAATATACCAATAGATGTTATGAAAGATTATGTACCATATGCTGTAAATGTAGATGCAGAAAACATGAGGAGTGAATACCTACCAGGTACATCAGCTCAATTAGGACCTCAACAACTATGGTTTTATCAAGTAAATAAAAAAGAAGTACAAGCACTTGTTAAAGATATGTACTCTTCAAATGAGGAAAATACAAATAGCAATGGAGAAAATGCAAGTACAACAAATAGTTCAACTAGTTCATCAGGAAACGAAACAACAAGTGGTACAGAGTCAGAAAATATTGAACCAGTAAAATTAGGAAAAGCTGAGACTTCAAAAGTTACTGTTGAAATATTAAATGGTTCAGGCTCAGATAAAACACTTTCAAAAGTGAAAAAAGCTTTATCAGCAAGAGGTTATAAAGTTACAAAAACAAATAAGACAACTTCAACTGCTAAAACAACAATAATTAATAAAACAGATATAAATTCAAAATATGAAAAAGACATAAAATCAATTTTAGGAGTTGGAAATGTATCTGCTAGTTCGGTAAGTTCAAGCAAAGTTGATATGACAATAATAATAGGAAAAGATTATAAATAAAAATTGGGGGCTATGATTATAAAAAATTATTTAATATGAAATTAAACATTCATATTAAATAATGATTTGTAATCGTAAGCCCTTTTATATTAAAGTTATACGAACTTTTTAGATTATATTCAAATAATAAATATTAATATCAAAACCACTTTTTACTTTTTCTCTTTTTGTTCTTTCCAGAAAGAAGCTTAGATAATATAAATAAAAACAATATAGATAAAAATATTTGCGCAACTAAAGTTATTACATCACTTCTTATAACAGAGTTTTTTGCAATTAAATCTGTTGAATATGTTTCTCCATTAATGTTATATGTCAGTTTTCCTAGAACAGTACCTTCTGTAATAGGTGCGGATAAATTTTCGTTCAGTTCTATAGAATAGTCTGATGCATTTATATTAGTGCTAGAAGGTAGTAACTCTGTAAGTGTATCTTTAGTTACTATTTGCAGATTTTCAGTGTCTTTAGTAGCATTTTTAACAATAACTTCTTTTACAATAGTATCTTTTGCAATTAATTCTTTGATTTTATAATTCGAAAACCCATAATTAAATAAATTTATAGTATCAATATATCTAACACTTTGTCCCTCATCTGTTTGTTGTGCTCCTAATACAACTGAAATCAATTCAAGACCATCTTTTGAGCTTGCAGAAATTAAACAATTTTTTGCTTGGGTAGTATATCCTGTTTTTATTCCAATTGCATATTTATAATAATATTTGCTAGAGCTTAATATTAAATTATTTGTATTAGAAAATTTTAATGTCTTTCCTTCTGATGGAGAAAAAGTATAAGATGGTGTAGAAACGATTTTTCTAAATGTTTCATTTTTCATGCAATACTGTGCAATTAAAGCCATATCATAAGCTGTAGAATAATGATTCTCATCATGTATTCCACTTGGATTAGTAAAATGTGTGTTTTTACAACCAATTTCTTTGGCTTTTTCATTCATTAAATTTGCAAAAGAGTCTATATCGCCAGAAATATATTCTGCTAAGATAAATCCTGCTTCATTTGCAGAATGTATAAGAAATACATTTAATAAATCTTCAACTGAAACAACATCATTTGCTTGTATTTCAGCATTTGAATATCCTGATGGTACTGACATTACAGCATTATAACTAGCAGTTACCTTATCAGATAAATTACATTTTTCTAGTGCTATAATTGCAGTTAAAATTTTTGTGGTACTTGCGGGATACATTTTTTTATTTTCATTTTTTCCATATAAAACTTTGCCTGTATTTGAATCTATTAAAACTCCAGTTTCAGATAATAATGTTGGAGCTGTGCTTGCATAAGAGGTCGTACACATACAGGCAATTAAGAATATTATTAACATTAAAATTTTTATTAAATTTTTGGTTTTCATTTGATTTCGTTATCTCCTTTATTGATAATGTAAATATAATATCGTATTTAAGAATTATTTTCAAGATAAAAATATAAATTTTGAAAGGATGTGTTTGTATGAGTTTAAAAAGAAAAAATATAATAATTATTATTGCAATTATTGTATCAATTACAATAGTAGGATTAGCAATAGAAAAAATAATAAATGAGAAAGATTATAATAGTAATATAATACAAGAAGAATTAGACGAAGAGGAGATTGATACTAATGAATCTCAAAATAATGATAAAGAAAATTATAATGGTGAACATGATGGAGATTTTGACTATGATATTGAAGAAACAGAAAATGTCATAAAAAGTGGTGACAATAATTCTAGTGATAATAATTCTACAAATAAAATTTATATTTATATAACAGGAGAAGTCAACAACCAAGGTGTTGTAATTTTAAACAAAGGAAGTAGGGTGAAAGATGCAATAGATATTGCAGGAGGCATAACAGAAAAGGCAAATATAACTAAGTTGAATTTAGCTTATGTACTTGAAGATGGGATGAAAATTAATATACCAAATGATAATGATTTAAGGGAAAATCCAGATTTTAAATATATTATAAATGGCTCAGATGATGGAAATGATGAAGTTAGAAAAGAGAATGTTGATTCATCTAATGAATCTAAAACAGTGACATCATCATCCTCGTCAAGCAAGAAAAGTGGAATAGTAAATATAAATACTGCATCTCAGACAGAACTTGAAACTTTGCCAGGTATAGGACCTTCTATAGCACTAAAAATAATTAATTATAGGAAAGAGAATGGAAAGTTTTCATCTATTGAAGATATAAAAAATGTGAGTGGTATAGGAGAGAATAAATTTAATGAATTAAAAAAATATATTGGAGTTTAATTAATATAATTTATTTAAGCTTATGTAAACATATTTTGGAAAATACTTGTAAAAAGGAACAAAGTATGATAAAATAGTTAACATAATGGCAATGAGCCATGTTGGAACCGATACTGACAATAGGAGGTAAAACACAATGAAAGATCGGTATAGCAAGATTGTGCTGGAGGCTTGCAAGGGTGTAAGCTTCGCATTCTCTGAAGGACAGGCAGGCCAGCTCATCATCAAAGCTTTAAAGGCTGATGAAAAGAGCAATGACACCAAGGAGAACATCAGCAAGAAAGTTGATGTTGTGGTTTCTGACAAAAACAGTGAAGATGTAAGCCCCACAAATGGTGCTAACAATATTGTTAGCAAAAAGGAGGAAGACTATGATATCTCCTCTGGTGCAGATGTGACGGTCATCGAGAACTACATGAATCCTCCGATCCCGGAAGGATACAAGTATGTATCTGGAAAATGGGACAATGGATTTGTCATTGAGAAGAAACTCGATAAGAGTGAATTCGTCTGGATTCCTGTTGGAGCGCTGAACCCTGATGGAACAATCGATGGTCAGAACTTCTGCGAGAAGTTCGGAAGAAGAAGAATTACCCAGATTAGCCATGCTAATCAGAAGTTCACGATTGATGTGAACATGTACAAGGAACCTCTGGAGGGAGAATTCCTGAAGCAGTATGAGAGCGTAAAAAAGTATGGGGGATTCTATATCTCTCGATACAATATCTCGTCTGACTGGAAGGAATTCCCTCGGTCTGTCAAGGGCAGAATGCCTTTGACAAATATTACAGCCGAGGATGCAAAAGAAGTGGCAACTCGACTGGAAACTAACGGCTCGACTGTTAAGAGCCATCTTGTGTATGGGGCAGAGTATGACTCTGTTCTGGCTTGGCTGATTAAGTTCAAGATCAAAAGCAAGGAAGATGTTATGGAAGATTCCACCTATTGGGGAAACTTCTGGAGCAACTTTGATTCTCCGCAGTCTATCACTCAGACTGGCAGCTTTGATGACTGGGCTGCAGGCGGTATTTATGACCTTGCGGGCAATGTGTCTGAATGGACGCAGGAGAAGAATGGTGATGGCAAATATATTGCCAGAGGTGGTAATGTCTACAGTAGCGAGAGGAAGGGAACAGTTTCTTCTCGCCATGAGCTGGGCAATAAGCGGAAAAACCGTGAAACTGGTTTCCGTATTGCACTTTGGATTAAGTGATATTAATCTAAAACAATAATCTTGCTAAATTTAGAAGGAGGCTTTGAAAATTCAAAGCCTCCTTCTAAAATATGTAAATTTTTCAGCAAATTATATTGACAAATGCAAGTTGATATATTATAATAATAATTGTCAGACATCGCGGGGTGGAGCAGTTGGCAGCTCGTTGGGCTCATAACCCAAAGGTCGGAGGTTCGAGTCCTCCCCCCGCAACCAAGAATATATAAGGAATTGCAACTTAGCATTTCCTTATTTTTTTTTCAGGTTAATATTTATAAATTTTTACTTTAAACATTTATAAATAACAATATTACTGAAAAGGAAAAAGAGCTGAATTCAAAGCAAAAAGAATATAAAAATAGTTTAAATGAATATAACAGCAAGCAAAAAGAATTAGAGAAAGCAGAAGCTCAAATAAATTCTTCACAGGAAGAAATAGGTAGCAAAAAAGCAGAACTTGAAAATGGTAAAACTCAATATGAAAACGGAATTCAATCATTAAATGCTGGAATTGCAGAATGTGAAAAATTACTTCAAAATCCTAATTTACCAGAAAGTCAAAAACAAGTAATAGAGCAAAAATTAGCAGGGTATAAGATTCAGCTAGAACAAACAAAAACAGCTTATGATGATTTTATAAATAACACATATAATTCAAGCATAAATGCACTAAATGAAGCACAAAAAACATTAGATACAAAAAAAGCTGAATATAACAGTGGAAAGCAACAATTGGAAGATGCCAATACTCAACTACAATCAGCAAAAAAACAACTGGATAGCGGTAAAACGTCATTAAATTCTGCAAAAAGTAAATTGAAATCAGCGAAACAGGAATATAATACAAATAAGGCTAAATTAGATGAGGCGAAAACAGAGCTACAAAATAAAGAGCAAGAATATAATGATAAATTGCAGGAATTCCAAGAAAAAGAGCCAGAAGCGGTTTCAGAAATAAATGATAATGAAGAAAAATTAGAAGATAGTAGAAAAGAATTGGATAAGTTATTATTTCCAACATATTCAATTGATAACAGAAGAGAATTGCAAGGAGGAGAAGGATATAGAATATATGAAACAGTATCAGAAATTGTAGATTCTCTAGCAAAAGTATTCCCAGTATTCTTATATTTTGTTGCTGCTTTGGTTACTTTAACAACAATGGCAAGATTCGTAGGAGATGAAAGAATCAATAATGGAACTTTAAAATCACTTGGATATAGTGATCAAGATGTTATAAAGAAATTTACTATATATGGACTTGTGGCAGGAACAACAGGAACAATAATAGGTGTTTTATTAGGACACACAATTATTCCAATGATAGTATATAATGCTTATCGTCATGGATTTACACTTCCAAAAATAGAATTACACTTTTACTCAGGCATCACTATAGCAGCAATTATTTTATCTTTAATAAGTAGTGTTATTCCAGCAAGAATAATTGCGACTAAAGAATTAAGAGAAACAACAGCAAGCCTATTGCAACCTAAAGCACCAAAAGCAGGAACTAAGATAATGTTAGAAAGAATAAAACCAATGTGGAATAAAATGAAATTCACACATAAAGTTACTGCAAGAAATATTTTTAGATACAAAAAAAGAATGTTTATGACAATATTTGGAGTAGCTGGTGCAGCATCAATATTATTTGCGGGATTTAGTGTTCAATATTCTATTTCTGGAATAAATGAAAGACAATTTGAACATATAATAAAATATGATGCAATAGTGGCTTTAAATGATAATCTAACAAATGATGAGGAAAACGAACTAGAAACTTTATTAAATGATGAAGCGGTTGACAGCTATACATCTGTATTTTATGAAGAAGTTTCAAAAACAGCAGGAAGAAATAATGATAAACAATCAATAAAACTAATTGTACCAGAAAACACAGAAGAATTTAATAAATATATTTCTATTTTAAATAGAAAAACTGGTGAAAATATGCAACTAGAAGATGATGGAGTTGTAATTTCAGAAAGATTATCTACACTTTTAAATGTAAAACAAGGAGATACAATTACTTACACAGATAGCACTGACAAAAAAAGAGAAGTCAAAATATCTGGAATATGTGAAATGTATGCAGGGCACTTTATTTGCATGAATGAAAATGAATATAAAAACATCTATGGAGAAGACCTAAAAACAAATGCAAAACTACTAATGTTCAAGGATTCAAGCTTAGAAAACACACAAAATCAATCTGCAAAATTTATGGAATTATCAGCAGTAAAAGGTGTTGTTCAAAACACAACATTATATAATCAGATAAACACGATTGTAGAATCCTTAAATAAAATAATGATTGTATTAATCATTATTGCAGTATTACTTGCAATTGTTATATTATATAATTTAACTAATATAAATGTTGCAGAAAGAATTAGGGAATTATGTACAATTAAAGTTTTGGGATTCTATGATAAAGAAACAACAATGTACATTTACCGAGAAACAATAATTTTATCAGCAATAGGAATTGTAGTTGGATGGATTATTGGAATAATTCTCCATAACTATATATTAACAGTTGTACCACCAGATGAAGTAATGTTTAATCCTGTTATTTGGATTGGGGCATATGTTATACCATTTGTTTGCATCTCAGTAGTAACATTTATTTTAAAATACTATGTAAATAGTAAATTGAAAAATGTTGATATGTTAGAAGCATTGAAATCAGTTGATTAGACTAGAAGAGTAGAAAATTATATAGGTGAAGAGTATGAATATAGACGAGTATTATTCTACTTTAAAAGATGAAAAAATACGGAATAGTCATGATAAAAACTAGTTGGAAAAAAGCAAACAAGGATGATGAAAAAGATAATTATATAAAAAAATCATGTGTTATATAGAGTAACTCCATATTTTGAAGGCGATAATAAATTAGCAAATGGAGTAAATATAGAAGATAATGGAAAACTACATTTTAATGTGTATGTATATAATGTGCAAAATGGAATTGTTATTGATTATGCTACTGGAGAAAGCAAATTAGCAGAATAGGAGGCAAAATTGTGGATTTAAATATATTCAATAATAGGGAGATTAATAATAATAAAAATAATGATTTTATAAGTACATTTATAGAAGAATTACAAAATGCACTTAAAAATATTATAAATGAAAGCATAGGTATGAACCAAAAAGAAAATGTATCAAATGAATCTCATTTAAATAATGAAAACGATGTGCTAGAGGGATATAATTTATATGAAACAAAAAAAGTTTTCTTAGATAATAAAAGTTGGAAAGGAAATGATTTAGCTTGGGTAATAGATGATAAATCTGTTTGTTTATCAGAACATGGAGATGGCAGTCCATACTTTATATCTGAAATAGATTTACCAAAGAATGCAAAAGCCAGAGAAGTATATGAAAAAATAAATGGTAAGTATATTTACAATCCTAATATAACGGCTAAACTAAAAGAAATAACTTAATAATAAGGTGAAAAAATAACAAAATTATATTTAGCTTACTCTTAAATTAATTTATTATTTATATTAATAAAATAATTGCATAGAAAAGTTTTGTAAATTAATGGTTTGCGGAGATTACTCATAAAGCGAAGGTATTTAGATTAAGTATTACCAACAAAACCAGAAGTGTCAAGGAATTGAACGTTCCTTGATTTTTTTGCTTTACTAAAAAAACGGCGAAAAAACGGCGGAAGTTTTGAAAATGAAAACTTATTAGAAAAGAAAAGTACAATTATTATTGTTTTAAAGTGCAAAATTTGCACTTTAAGTTCGAGGTGTTAGGCAGTTTATTTTGAAAGAAAAAAGTGGTATAATGTGGAAAAAAGAAACTTGATAATATATGGAGGAATGTATGATGTATAATTCAAAACTATCAAAAGATCCTTTTAAATCTACTATTAATGATTTAAAAATGTTCGAACAAACACAATATTGTTTTGAGTATATAAAACAAGAAAGTAATAGTAAATCGGATGAAGAAATAATGGTACATGCGGAAATTGCATCAGCTTGTTTTAGACAAGCTAGTGAGTATTATAAAGCAGCAATAAGCGTTAGCTTGTGTACAAGTCCTTTATTATTTTCTTATGCACTTAATAATATATTAAAGGGAACTTGTTATTTAAAAACATTTGATAATGAAATTATCTCTGGATTTTCTAGTCATGGATTCAGTGTAAAAAATGAAGATATTTATGAAAATATTTTAAAATCTAAGATACAAGTTAAATGGCATGGAGCAGCTGTTTCATTATTAAAATTATTTGGAAATTCGATAGAATCACAAGAAATTGAATTTAATAAAATTTTAAGGCATATACCAGGAATAAGAGATACATATTTTAAAACTACAGGAGAAGTATCATTATTAGCCATCAAAGATAAAAATGACACATCTAAATATATAATTAAAGGTAATGCATTAAATGATGAAATAAGTAATATAGCTCAGGAATTTGGAATTGTAGGAACTATTATACCAAGAGAAGAGTCTTGTTATTGTTATCTTAATATGAAATGTAAAAATAGTATAGATGAAGGAATATATTCAAAAGATAATATTTTCTATAGAAATTATTTAAATATACCAGATAGATTTAAAGAGGGAATAAAAGATATAAATATTATATTCTATTGCTATTTATTAATTATGTCTTATGGGATGCTAGTTAGATATAATGCTCATAAATGGGAAAAATTTATCGATAAAAAAATTTCAAAAGAAGCAACATTAATTGAATTGTCAGTGACTAATGCTGTAGTAAATTTTTATTATCAAATACATTATATATTGTTCAATTATTATTATAAGGAGGATTCATATAATGATTTGGATGTAAAGAAAGTAATAAGGGAATCAACTAAGGATATTATGAACAATATTACAAGGGAAATAAGGCATCATAATTTACAATATAATAGTCATGAATTATTACCATGGGATGAAAATTATAAATGATTAGCAAAAATGGAGGAATAAAGAATGCAAAATATAATTAATACAATTGCAACTATTATAGTTTCAATAGGTGGAACAGGGATTATAATTTTAGGAATATCAAAATACATTGGAGGAATACTTGCAAAAAGTATAGAAGAAAAATATAAAAATAAACTTGATAAAGATTTAGAAGAATATAAAGGAAAAATAAATGAACGATTAAATAAATTAGATAAGATTGAAGAAAAAGCATTATATATATCTAAATTTAATTATGATAATGAATATAAAATTTATATGGAAATATGGCCAAAATTAAATGATTGTATTTCAAAAACGATGAGATTGTATCCTATAGGTATTGAAAATGTTCCAATTGATGAGGAAGAACTTAAAAAATATAAAGAAAACAAATATGAGGAGTTTCGTAATAGCTTTAATGAGTTTGTTCTTTGTGTTGATAAATATGCTCCGTTTTATCAAGAGGAATATTATAATTATTTTAATTTAATAAAAGACGAATGTTTTTCTATAGGTGATATGTTTTTTATGTATGAATTTGAAGTAAAATATAATGAAAGTTTTAGAGGATGCAGGGATTTGAAAATGACAACAAAAGAGTGGAAGGAAGTTAAAGGAAAAGAAGATAAAATAATAAAAATAAAAAAGGAACTTTTAGAAAAAATAAGAGAATATTTAAACGGATTAAAATTGGAGGAAAATAAGTAGTGAATAAATATGAGATATTAAAAGATATAATAATACCAATTTTAGCTTCTATAATTGGAGGGATATTCACTTATATTGGAGTATATATAACAATAAAACATGAGAAAAATAAAGAAAAAGAAGAACAAATATTGTTTAATAAGCCATTATTTTGTAGATTAGATTATAGGCAAGAATATGATGCTAAAAAGGCAGTTGATTTTGTTTTAGGAGTTGGAAATTTCGATGAAAAAGCGGGTCAAATATTTGGAGTTATAAAAAATACAGATAATGCTATATTAATTATTGATGGAGTTACAGTTAATGGAAAAAAATATAAATCGATATATGGAGATGTAGTTGATAAGAATCAGATATTTAATTTGTATGTGAATGTTTCAGAAAAACTAAAAGAAGATGATGAGGTTATCTTTATAGTAAAAGATATTATGGAGAACGCTTACAAATATAAAGTAAATATAGAATATAAAGATGAAGAAAATTGTGAAATGATAGAATTTAAAGAAATAAAAAAATAGGCGGGATTAATTATAAAATCTCGTCTATTTTAATTAGTTTTAACAGTAAGAAATTCTTCCATAACATTAGCAACATCCTTAAACTCATCTTCAAAGAAATGAGAATAAATTCTATCAGTAGTTTGCACACTTGAATGACCAACTTTTCTACTAATAATCTGAGTTTGAATACCCTTAGAAATCATAAGAGTAACATTAGTATGTCGCAATCCATGAAAAGTAATTCTTTTTAAATTATGTTTCTTAATAACTTGATCCAAAATCTTAGTGGGTGTATCGGGATGCATATCAGCACCATACTCAGTAGTAAAAATTCTTTTACTACCTTGCCATTTAGAACCAAGTAAAAGTTTTTGTTTTAATTGTTGGTTTTGATATTTTCTTAATATCTGTACAGTAGTATCGGAAATATAATTTACTCTTTCACTATGTTCAGTTTTAGTACCTTTTTCAAAAATCTTGCCATAAGCATATTGAGTAGTTTTATTAATCTCAACTCTACGAGTCTCAAAATCAATATCTTTCCAAGTAAGTCCAGTTAATTCACCTCGTCTACATCCTAAATCTAATGCTAACATTATAATTGCTTGATATTTTATAGGCTCTTGAGCTAGTGCAGTAATAAGTTTTTCTACTTCATCAGGAGTATAAAATTGTATATTGGTTTTAGCTCTTTTAGGTTTATCAATCTTACTATTAGGATTATTCTTAATATATTCACATTTAACAGCATATACTAACATATTATTTATAATACAATAATAACTTTGAATTGTAGTAGGACTAAGAGGCTTACCTCTGGCAGATGTATAACCGTGTCTTAAAAAGTGATAAAAATTTTCAAGTATTTTTACATTTAATTCTTTTACTTTTACATATCCAATTTTCTTCATAACTAAACGAAGTCTATATTCATAATTAATGTATGTTTTAGGTGAAAGAATATCTTTTTGATACTTTAAATATTCCATGCTTAAATCTTTTACAGTAAGATTATTTTTTTGAAAAGTTGATCCATCTCTAAGCATGGTTTTAAGTTCATATTCTCTAAGTTTAGCTTCACTTTTTTTACCAATAAAAGTTTCGTAATGCCTTATTTTTGTTCCACCATTATATCCAAGAACAATTTCTATTTGATATTTTTTATTTCTTTCAATTTCTCGTACACTCAATTTTTTACCTCCTTGTTCATAGAAGTAATAAGCTTTTTATAATCCTCAGGAAGCGTTTCAATATTTTCTTGATTGTAAGTTTCAATTAAATTGTTTTTTATCAATTCTGTGATTTCGAATAAACAAAATTTTAAATTTCTTTTTGTTTCATCATAATAACAACTACTAAGTGAACTTATAGTATTTAATAAAACATTTAACTTATTTTTATTCAAAGATTTTTTTGTACAAGTTTCACAATACTTTTTTAATTGATTTAACTCATTACTTAAATCTAAACAGGTATCGTCATTTAAAGTAGAATGTATTGATTTAGATAAATTATTTTTTAAAGTATCAATTTCAGTATTCCATATAGAGTAAAGGGCTTTTAAGTCTTTTTTGTTTTCTAAACAGTAGTATAGATAATCTTCAAGTTTTTCAATGTTATAAAAATATTGTATAGATTTTAATACATTATTAAGACAATTATATTCATGTAATAAAGCTGTAAAATCTTTTAAATCAATGTTTTCTAACCATTTACTAAATACTATTGGAGCAATCTTATCTTCAACTAAAGATAATCTTAATTCATCAGGAATACGATTGTTGGTATATTGTATATCAAGGATATTTTCAATTGCATCATCAGATAGTTTTAATTTTTTACCTATATCAACAGATTCATTTGTCTTGTTTTCACAATCTTCATCTAATAAGTATTCATATGTGACATTATAAAATTCTTTCAACATTTTTAATTGTATAGTGTTTGGAATTCTTTCTATAGTTGTATTTTCATAGTTTCTTATAGATTGAATACCTATTCCAAGTTCAGAGCATACTTGCTCTTGAGTCATTCCTTTTTCTTCTCTTAATAATTTTAATTTTTCAGAAAGTTTCATAATTTTCTCCTTCCATGTTTGAAAAATATATCAAAATAAATTTCAAACATCTTTGTATGTATTTATTGAATTAAATACATAATTGTTGTTTAATATCTTTATCAACACGATAATGTTTATTATAATCACATTATACATAGTTGTGTTGCAAATGTCAAGATAATAATAAAGATTGGAGGGAAAAATATGGAAAATGAAGAAGAAAAGCTAAATCAAATAGTTAATGAATTAAGAAGAGAAAAGGCTAGAATTTGGAGAAATAACAATAAAGAAAAAGTAAAAGAAATTAACAAAAGATATTGGCTAAATAAAGCTAAAAAAGAATTAGCAAGAAGAGAAAACAAAGAAGAGGTGAAATAATCATGAATGAAGTATTTAATATTAAAGAATTAGCAAATTATTTACATTGTAGCGAATCAACAGTAAGAAAGTTGGTTCGCAATAAAGCAATTCCAAGTTTTAGAATTGCAAACAGAATATTTTTTAGAAAGAATTTTATAGATGTATGGATTGATAATCAATGCAGTAGTAATTGTGAGGTGACTTGCGATGAATAAAAATAAAAAAAGAGAAAAAAGAATGTATTACATAAGCGAAACAGAATACATATATTTTCCTCTAATAGTCCGTTCAAAGACCTATTTGTATTCTACTATAAATACAAATAAAAATCAATTAGTAAAATGTATTTTATGCAGTAAGTAGGTGATTTTATGGCAAAAACTAAAAGACCAAAACCACCTGTAAATTATAGCTTTGAAAGCACAAATAATAGATATGATTTTACTAAGATATGTAGAGATATGCAAAGATCAGAAGCATGGAAACAATTAAAACCAAGGCAAATAGGACTATACTTTTTGCTTAAATCAAAATTTACTGTTAATTCTAAAACTCTTGAAAATAATGCAGAAAATATTTCATTTACTACAAGTGAAGCTAAAAGATACTATGGTGATTTAAGAACTTTTAGGGCAGATATGGATATCCTTATTAATTTAGGATTTATAAAACAAGTCATGAGTGGAGTGCCTAGAATGGAAGCATCTATTTATGGCTTTTCTGATAGATGGAAAGATTATGGAACAGATAAATTTTATATCCCTGATAAAGATAAAAGATATAAAAAGAAATCTAAAGAAAAGCAATTAAATTTATTGAATTGATGGTAATAATATAAATGATGTGTTGTTTCACACATATTAAAGGACAAAAATAAAAAAGAAGCTAAAAGTTAAAGAAAGTCCTAAAAACAGATAATTATAATAGAATTTGTGGTTGTGTGATTTAACACATATATATATATGAATTTAAGTTTTAATATATGTGATTTTACATATATGATATGTGTAAATTAACATACGATAAAAAACATCCCCCGAGGGGTAACGATTTATAATTTGGATTTTTTCAAGACCCACAGCTCACCTACATTCACACAAAATAAAATTTTTACGTGAGTTTTTTGGAAAAATTAAAATAATCTTAGAAAAAGGAGGAAAAGAAGATGATTAAAACAAATCAAAAAAATAAAATAGAAAAAAGTTTAAATGAAAGAATAGAAGAAAATAAAATGTATTTTATAAAATTAGATAGAATGAATAACAAAAAATTTGAAGAAAGAAAAATCAGAAGAGAAAAGATTCAAAAAATGTGGAAACAACCTAAAGGCAATAAATATATAGAACTATATGAAGGATTATGTAGATATGCAATTAAGCATGGAAACAGTATTAATTATAAAACAGAGAAATTCTTAAATGATTTTTACAAAGATAATAAAGAAACATTACAAGATATGAGAATCTGTGAAATAATAGAAGGATTAAAAATGTTAAATCTTATAGAATTAATTAATATTGATGATGATAGTATAAAAATAACTGATTATAAAGCCGTACTTCAAATAAAAGAAATGATAAGATGAAAACAACAAATTGCTAGTAGATAAACTACTGGCTTCTTTATTTATTTTATAAATATATTATATTTTATGATATATTATTATTTTTTTTGGATAAAATATATATATTTTATTGTAAAATAATATATTATATGATATAAAATAATTATAAATATAATAATTATTATAGAGGTGAAAAATGGAAAAGAAAGAAAAATCACAATCTATTAAAGATGAAGTAAAAGGTTATATAACATTGAGTGGTTGGCAAATGGGAGAAGTCGCTGATAGATTGAGCGAAAGAAAAAGTAAAGTTGCATTACAAAATTTATCAAATAAACTTACTAAAGGAACAATAAAGTATTCGGAAGTTAAAAAGATAGCAGAAATAACAGGCTATGAGATTGAATGGAAGAAAAAATAGGAGGAAGTTATGATTAAAGATATTATTGAAAACAATGACAATGTAGATGTGAATAAAAGTAAAATAGAAAAATTAAAACAAGTAATACCAAACTGTTTTGATAAACATGGAAATTTAGATATTGAATTATTAAAAAAAGAGTTTAGTGATAGTTTAGATTTCACAAAAGAAAGTTTTGAACTTAATTTTTTAGGAAAATCATATGCTAAAATGGTTGCTGGATTAGATACAGAAACAGTTATAGAACCTGATATAAAAAACAATTTAAAAGAAGAAAACAAAAACAGTAAAAATATTTATATAAGTGGTGACAATTTAGATGCATTAAAACACTTATTAAAAGCATATGAAAGAAAGATAAAATGCATTTATATAGATCCTCCATATAATACAGGTAGTGATGGATTTGTTTATAATGATACATTTTGTTTTTCAAAAAAGAATTTAATGGAAAAATTAGATGTTAGTGAAGAAGAAGCTGAACGAATCATAAATTTGACATCTTCAAACTCTTCTTCTCATAGTGCATGGTTGACATTTATCCTTCCAAGGATAATTTTAGGAAAAAATCTTTTAAAGGAAAACGGGGCTATATTTATTTCTATTGGTGAAGATGAGTTTTCTAATTTAAAATTACTTTGTGATAATGTATTTGGAGAAGAAAACTATTTAACAACTATTTCAAGACTTATGAAATCTGGTGGCAATAAAGGAGAATTTTTTTCGCCTAATATAGACTACGTTTTAGTATATGCAAAAAATAAATATGAATTAGAGCCTTTTAGAGAAGAACTAAGTGAAGATTTGGTTAATAACATATATAACAAAATAGACGATGATGGTAACAATTATAGAGAAATGGGATTATATCAAGCAGGCTTGGAAATAAGACCAAACCAAAGATATTATATTCAATGCCCAGATGGATCTTATGTTATACCAAAAGGAAATACTTTTCCTGAAAGAATAGGACAATGCGAAAAAGTAATACCAGAAAGTGGAGATGGTGTATGGAGATGGATACCAGAAAGATTTCTTGTTGAATTAGAGCAAGGTAATATAATTTTTAAAGAAACATCAACATCAGCTTTGGTTGACGAAAAAGGTAATAAATCTAAATGGAACATTTATACAAAAATAATGTTAAATGATAGACAAGAAACTGGTAAAGTTCCCGTTAATTTTATTGGAGATTGTGAAAATAGAAAAAGTTCTGCAGAATTAAAAGAGTTAGATATTCCATTTGATTTTGCAAAACCAACAGATATGCTTACGAAATTAATTAATTTTATGAAATTTGAAGAAAATGATATTATCTTAGATTATTTTTCTGGGTCTGCCAGCACAGCACATGCAATATTAAGGTTAAATAGTGATGAAAAATATGAAGGAAATACAAGACGATTTATTATGGTTCAATTAAACGAAAAATGCAAAGAGAATAGTGAAGCATTTAAGAAGGGATACAATACTATAGATGAAATAGGGCAAGAAAGAATAAGAAGGGCAGCTAAACAAATAAAGGAAAATACAAATGCAGATATAGATTATGGATTCAAACACTATATATTGAAAGAAACACCAGATGATTTATTAAATAAATTAGAATTATTTAAACCAGAGATTGTAAATGATAATTACAATATATATAAGGAATATGGAATAGATACTATTTTAGAAACATGGAAATTGAAAGATGGATATGAATTTACAGCAAATATAGATATGATTGATTGTGGTGGCTATGAAGCATATAAATGCAAAGAATGTTTATACTTAATAAATCCTAATATAACTGTAAAAAATATACAAGCACTATTAGATAAATATAATCAAGATGATACATTTGTATGTGATAAATTAGTGATATTTGGATATTCTTTTAGATTCGATGAAATAGAAATGATCAAAAACAATATAAAACAGGTAAAGAATTTTAAGAATATAGACGTTAAAGTATATACAAGATATTAGGAGGTAAAATATGAAACTTGAAAGAGGATTGAAACATCAAAATGATGCGGTTAATTCTATTATAAGAGTATTTGAAGATGTAGAAATAGAAAAAACAGATAGCCTTACTGCCAATCCTTATATTGATTTAAACTCTGCCAATATTGTTAGTAATATTAAGAAAATACAGGAAAATAATAATGTTCCGAAAGAAATGAAGAAATATATTGGAATAACAGACAATTATTTGAATATCGATATAAAAATGGAAACTGGAACAGGTAAAACATTTACTCAAATTAAAACAATTTATGAATTGAATGAGAAATATGGATTTAATAAATTTATTATTGTTGTACCAACATTACCAATTAAAGCAGGAACACAACAATTTATCATTTCGAACGATACAAAGAAATTTTTTGAAGATGAATATAATCAAGTAGAAATAGAATTAAGATTGGTTGAAAGTTTGCAAAAGAAAAAAGGTAGAGATTATTTTCCAAGTGTAATCAGAGAATTTGTAACTGCTTCAAATTTAAATAGCAAAAAAATTCAAGTAATGTTAATTAATTCACAGTTAATTACAAATGGAAAAATGCTTACGAAAGAATACGATACAACAATATTGGATGATTTAACAAATCCGAGTGAAGCAATTAAAGCCACAAAACCGATATTAATTATTGATGAACCACATAAATTTGGAAAAGAAAATGTAACTTTTAAAAAAATAAAAGAAATATTAACACCTCAATGTATAATAAGATTTGGAGCGACTTTCCCAAATAAAAACAGAAATGAAAAAGATTATCAAAATTTAATATATAATTTATCAAGCATAGATGCTTTTAATAATAATTTAGTCAAAGGTGTAATTGCAGAGTATGTTCCAACATATTCTAATAATAATATTAGGATTAAATTACTTGATGTAAAGAACAAAGAAAAGTGCATAATTCAAAGAATAGAAGAAAATGCCAAAAAGTCATTTGAGTTAAATAAAAATGATACTTTATCTATTGTTCATGAAGATTTTGATGGTGTAGAGATAATAGGCATTACTAAGAACTCTATATTATTATCTAATGGTATTGAAGTAGCTAAGGGAACAGAGCTTTCTCCAGAAAGTTATTCTATGTCATATCAGGATATGATGATAGAAACTGCATTAGAAAGACACTTTGAAATTGAAAAAGAAAATTTTCAAAAAGGTATAAAAACGTTAGCTTTGTTTTTTATTGATGATATTTCAGCATATAGAAAAATTGACAACAAGCCAACATATATATTAGATTCATTTGAAAGAATTTTAAAAGATAAAATGAGAATGAAAGTATTAGAGATTGAAGATGGAGAATATAAAGAGTATCTAATAAAAAGTTTAGGAAGCATTTCAAAATGTCATGCAGGATATTTTTCTCAAGATAATACTGATAAAGATGATGAAATTATGCAACAAGTAAATGATATTTTACATGATAAAGAAAAAATATTGAAAATAAAAGATGAAAATCAAGAATTTAACCTTAGAAGATTTATATTTTCTAAATGGACACTAAAAGAAGGATGGGATAACCCTAATATATTTACAATAGCAAAATTAAGAAGTAGTGGTAGTGAAACAAGTAAATTGCAAGAAGTTGGTAGAGGATTAAGACTTCCTGTAGATAATAACCTAAATAGAATGGATAGAGAACAATACTATTTAAATTATATTGTTGATTTCACAGAAAAAGATTTTGTTAATGAATTAAGAAATGAAATTAGTAGCGAAACTACTGTTTTTGAAAAAATTAATACAGAACAAATTAGAGAAATAGCAAAAGATAGAAATATAGAATATAAAAAATTATTTATTCAGCTATTAACTGAGGAAGTAATTGATCCTGATGGAGTTATATTGAATGCAGATAAATTATTTGAGCTTTGTCCAGAATTAAATAATGGATTACAAAAGAATAAAGTTATTAATAGAACTGAGAAAGAAAGTAATAGTTTAAAAGTTAGAAAAGATAAATATGAACAAATAAAAAAATTATGGGAATTACTAAATCAGAAATATATTATAAATTATTCTGAATTTAAAGATGATGAAATAGAATTAGCTTTGCAATACATTTTGGAACAAGGAATTAATAGTTTAGATCAAATACGAACAGAAAGAAAATTGCTTAATGTTGATGATTCAGGAGCAACAATTACTGAAATGGCTGGATTAGCATTAGAAACTAATAAAAAATTAAAATATAATGAATTCTTAATAAGATTATCAGATATTACAAATATTCCAATTAAAAATATTCACAATTCATTGGTTAAATATAATGCAAAAAATAAAATAGAAGATGACTTTTTCAATAGTACAGTCTTAATAA
Source organism: uncultured Clostridia bacterium (assembly GCA_934184665.1). Taxonomy (GTDB): domain Bacteria; phylum Bacillota; class Clostridia; order TANB77; family CAG-508; genus CAG-269. Next base: position 66,709 of record CAKPSX010000001.1, read on the forward strand.
GATTTTGTACTGCAATTAATAACTGGAAAACAGAAGAATTGTTTAAGAGATTTACATATAAAAAGACAGAATTACCTATACATCCAACTGCATTAACAGATGAAGATGGAAATATAAAGGATACAATTGTCATTGGAAATATTGGAACTTCCAAAATGGAAGGAAGTCCACAAGAAAGATATTTATATGATACGATTGCATATGATTCTGAAATTGAAAAAGAGAATATTTTAGAACAAATTAATGAAGTAACTGTATTTGGAAAAATTCCTAAGAGTAGTATAAAGATTCCTGTGGCCAATGGTGGAACATATAGTCCAGATTTTATGTATTTGGTTGATAAAAAAGACGGAACTTCAGAATTAAACCTTATTATAGAATCTAAGGATGTTGATACGGAAAGGGCATTAAGAGATCAAGAAAATTATAAAATAGAATGTGCCCAAAAATTATTCGAACAACTTGAAAAAGAAGGAGTAAATATAAAATTTAGAAAACAATTAAGTACAGACAAAGTTGGAACTATAGTAAGAAATTTGATATCTTTAAATAATAATATAAATTACAAGAAAGAGAAGTAAAATTCTCTTTCTATTATTTTTTATGCCAATCCTGATTTGTTTTAAACCAGATTTTTAAATCATCGAATGAAATAATACCATTCCTACATTCTTGAGCTTTTGCTTTAGCGAGTTTATTCCATTTGTCGAATTTATCTTTTATATTAGTGATATTATTCTTATTTCTATTCATTTTATTAAATTGCGTTTTATAATTACTTCTATATAGAACATAAATTTTATCATTATTTTTCTTCATATCACCAGATAATTGTTTACATGATTTATTATTATGATATATATTATTACAATATATTTGTTTACCTTGTGGGATAAAAAACTTTCCACAATTTTTGCAAATAAGAATATTACTATTATTGTCAATGAAATATTTTAGATAAACATTAAATAAGTCACTTATGCAACTAATATTATATACAATGTAAGGTTTATATTGCAAAAAAGAATCTAAATCATTTCGAGTAATATTTTTAATATTAATTTTTTTTAACACATTTTCTTCTATAATTGCGTAATTAATTATACAACTTGGAATTTTTATTTCTGAAGACAAAACTTTTTTAAAAACATTTTTTACATTTTGTTTTTGTTTATTGTACTTTTTAGAAAAGAACAAACAAAAAATCTCTAATTTATTTTTTATGGTGTCTATATATTTATGTATATTAATATTAGATTTTGCAATAAAAGTAACCGGATCAAGTTCACTTTCAAAGTATTTAATGTTGTTTTTACAAAATTTTAGTTCTTGTTTTAATTCGCAAATTTTGGTTTCAATATTTGAAGATAATAATTTTTTATATTCTTTTTCATCTTTATAATTACACTTGTTTTTGGTTATATAATTATTAATAGCGTTTTCATATTTATTCTTTATAAGTTTATTATAATTAGATAAATTTGTTTTTTCTTTTAGCAAGTCTTTATGCATTTCATTTAATAATTCAATATTTTTTTTGCAAATTATTATTAAGTCGTGATAAATAAGATTTGATAAAAATGTATTAATATTATTTTTTTCTAAATCAGTAATTAAATTATTTAATAAATTGCTGCACGAGTCGTAGTCTAATATTCGTGTGTTCAAGTCTAAAAATCTTTCAGTATACTCATTAAGAATGTGTAGAACAATTTCTCTATTGTTTATAATATTAAAAAGTGAATCTCCTATTTTTAAAGTTAATGGTTTGTTTTTATTAGAATACATTATTTCTGTATATTCATACTCTCCTACAATATATAAATAAAACAAGGATTCATTATTCATGTTATTACCTCCTTTAGATTAAATACAATGTTAATTAATTGAGTTTTGGAAAAATGTCATTTTTTTATTTATTATTTTTATTGACTAAACTTGTAAGAGCTTGTATACTTATTATAAACTAAATACAATAAAAATGTCAATCGATAATTGTATTTAGAAAAACTGTAAAGAAGAAAAATCGCCCAATGCGAAGCACTGAACGAAAAAAAGATTTTGCGAACCTTTTAATTGTTCTAATTATAACATATTTCTTCTTTGAATTACAAGAGGGCAGAAAGGATTTATTATATACTTGTAATTTAGTTTTTATATATAAAATGATTTAAAGAGGAGGTATGCCATATGGCTACAAATAAACAAATTGAAGAAGCATGGAATAATGCACATAAAATGAGAGGAAAAAATCCAGATGTATATAGAAAAGATGACTATGGAAATATAATGTATAGATCATCTTATGGAAAGCAAAGTGATATGGGATGGGAAGTAGATCACAGACATCCGGTTTCAAAAGGTGGAACAGATTCCTCTAGAAATTTACAGGCAGTTCAATGGGAAGAAAATAGAAGTAAAAGTAATAAATATCCATATAAGAGCAATAAATAATAGGAGGCAAAAGATGTCATTAATTGATACATACAGAAATAATATAAAAAGAAAAAAAGATGAAGAGATGAGGCTTAATAATGAAAAAACGAAATATTTGTCAGATAAAGCCAATAAAAATTCTAGGATTATATCAGCAAAACAGGCAATAGGCAGAACGAAATCTCAATCAACGATTAAAAGCAAAATTAGAGAAATTGACAGATATGAAAAGGAAATGCAAGTAATCGAAAAGAAAATAGCAGATGTAGATAAAAAAATAGTAAGAAAGCGTAAAGAAATTATTGATGAAGAAAAAAAGTTGCAAAGAGAAGAACTTAAGGAAGATAGAAAAAATGAATTGGAGCAAAGAAGAAGTGCTGAAAGACTAAATTCAAAAATTCAAGACATTGGTAATAAACAAGAATTTTTACAAAAAGAGGTTAATAAACTTAAAGAAAGTAAGAAAAAAATAGTAATTTTATTTTTAGCATCTAATCCTAAATGTATATATATAGATGAAAACGGTGTTTTAAAAGAACAACCAAAATTAGATTTAGATAAAGAAGCTAGAGAAATAAAAGAAGCAATTAGTAAATCGTTAAATCGTGATTCTATTGATTTTCAAACGAGATGGGCTACTCGAGTTCAAGATCTTTTTCAAGCAATTAATGAAACAAATCCAACAATAATACATTTTAGTGGACATGGAACAACAAATGGAGAATTAGTATTTCAAGATAATTTAGATAAACCTAAAAAAGTTAGCAATGAAGCAATTGCAGAAATGATTGCTGCTTCATCTGATGATATAAGAATGTTGGTATTTAATAATTGTTTTTCTTCAATTCAAGCTGAAATGATTGTAGATAAAGTAGAAGCAACAATCGGAATGAATACAACAATAGGAGATGATTCAGCAATAATATTTGCAAGTCAACTATATTCTGCTATAGGTTTTGGGCAACCATTAGATAAAGCTTATGCTCAGGCAAAGGCTATGTTAATGCTAGAAAACACAAAAGAACAAAACACACCAGAATTGTTTGTTAAAGAAGGATTTGAAGCTAAGGACATTATTTTTGTGAAATAATGATACTGCCCTTGTGACAGTGGTAAAATATAAAACTTACTATGAAGTTTATTAAATTACTGAAAAAGTTAACAAAAGGAATAAAAAAGAGGGAAACTACATACAAGTTAGTAATAAAATAGAAACTAGACCAGGGAAAATTCCTTGGTCTAAACTTTGTTATTTTGTACTTCCAGAGATAAGTTCAATGCCATCACAAAAACCATTTCTAAAATACTTTTCATTCCAATAACTAATATAATCCATAACATTATCATCAAGTTTATTCAATTGTTTTTGAACAAAAGGTCTGTTCTGCTTTGGAATACTTTTTAAAATAATGTCAGAAAATTCATCAAACTTAATCATATGCTTTTTATCTTCTGCATTAACAAGTGAACAGAAATCTTCATCTCTAAAGTAAAGCCAATCTTTTAACAAATCGTCTTTTACGTCTCTTAAACTACTCATACGACACCTCCTTTAAATTATTGTTATTAATCACTTAAATTACAAAAATTGTCAAACATTTGTATTCTATTTGAGAAATATTTAAAATAGAATCAGCATAATATGTTTCTTTTTTAGAAATAATATGATATAATATAAATAGAGTTAAAAAGGAGTGAGTTTATGAAATTAGGTGATAAAATAAAAAAATATAGAGAAGAAAATAGAATGACACAAAGAGATATTGCGGAAATATTGGAAGTAGAGCCAGGAACAGTTTCTAAATATGAGTCAGGAATGCTAGAACCTAATATTGAGTCTATAAAAAGATTATCTGATACTTTTGGAATTACAATAGATGAATTACTAAAAGATGATGATGAAAAAATTGATATATCGAAAATAAATGTTCTTGAAGTATTAAGAGAACAAAAAGAAATGAAATTAAAAGGTAATTTATATCATAATACACAAATTATATTTTCATATAATACAAACCATATTGAAGGTAGCAAACTGACAGAGGATCAAACAAGATATATTTTTGAAACTAACACAATATTATTTGAAGGTGAGACAGTAGCAAGTGTAGATGATATATTAGAAACAGCAAATCATTTTAAATTAGTTGATTATATGTTAGATATAGCGGAAGAAGATTTAACAGAAGAAATAATAAAAAAGTTTCATAGAATATTAAAAGAAGGAACAATGGATAGCAGGCAATCTTGGTTTAACGTTGGAGAATATAAAAAGGTTGTAAATGAAGCGGGAGTGATGAAAACAACATCACCTAAAGAAACTCCTAAAGCAATGCAAAAATTAATGGAATGGTATAACTCACTATCTAAAATAACAATAAAAGAAATAATTGAATTTCATGCAAGATTTGAAAAAATACATCCATTTCAAGATGGGAATGGAAGAGTAGGAAGAATGATAATGTTTAAGGAATGTTTAAAGAACAATATTATTCCATTTATAATTTTGGACAAAGACAAATTATTTTATTATAGAGGACTAAAAGAATATCAAGGAAATAGAGAAAAAGGATATTTAATTGATACTTGTTTAAATGCACAAGATCAATATATCAAAATGATAGAATATTATTTGAAATAATCTAAAGGCAGGTAACCCCTGCTTTTTCTGTATCCAAAATGTATACACCATGTATCCATAATCTACCATAAACTTTAACGGCGGAAAAACGGCGAAAATCTCAAAAATGGTAAATAAGGGCTAATATTACAAAATAATTTACAATAAAATAAAACAACTTAATGCTTACAGCTGTAACACTTTAAAACATTTAAAATAATTTGAAATAAACTGCAAAATAAGCAAGAGTACGCTCATAACCCGAAGGTCGTAAGTTAGAGTCCTAGCTCCGCAACTACAATAAAATAAAGCATTTACTAGATTTTAGCAGGCAATTTTCAAGTGTATTTTTGAATGAAATTGTAATACCTTAATCACACTTAGGGCGGAATTAGGCATTGTTAAACAAGTTTAAAAAGAAATAGAGAAAATAAATTTAAACAATGAATAAGCAAGTTTATAAAAATTTTGAATTAAATCTATTGATGTTTTACATAAAACATGATATAAGAATAGTAGTTGCATAATTCAATTAATAATTTTTATTTAAAATCATTAATATTTAAATTAAAAATCATTTCTATTTTTTATCATTATTAGCTTTTACAAATCTTGAAGAATTTCCAATATTATGATAATAAATATATGGGTGAAATAAATGAAAAAAGATAAATTAGAGAAAATAGGAATACTTATATTATTCACTATAATAATTTTTGTAGGCTTATATATTAAAACAGCAAAGGAAAATAAACAAGTAAACTAAGTAATTAATAATCAAATCTCTTATGACATATCAAATATTCCAGAATATAGTGGTGACATATATGTTATAATAAATAATAATATTCCTGAATTTACTGCTGAAGACATGAATATACAGGAGGATTATTATTCTAATCTAGAAAATGGAAGAGTACGGAATGGCAATGGTAAAAACTAGTTGGAAAAAAGTAAAAGAAGATAAAGAGAAAGATGATTATGATTCAATTACACCATCAGGATTTAAACAGAAAGAGTATGCTAAAAATGTTGTTCCTGGAAAATATCTATATCATAGATGTCATTTAATTGCATGGAAGCTTGGAGGGATAGATGTAGATAAAAGAAATTTAATGACAGGTACTCGAGACTTTAATGTAAAGGGAATGAAGAAATTCGAAGATAAAGTTTATAGTTATTTAAAAGAAAATAAAACAAATAATGTATTATACAGAGTTACACCATATTTTGAAGGTGAGAATGAATTGGCAAGTGGTGTAAACATTGAGGCATATTCTGTTGAGGATAATGGAAAATTACACTTTAATGTATATGTGTATAATGTACAAGATAGAATTATTATTGATTATGCAACTGGAGAAAGTAAATTAGCAGAATAGGAGGCGAAATAGTGGACTTAAATCTATTTGATAGAAAAAATGATAATAGTAATAATAATTTTATAAAAGAATTTATTGAAGATTTAAAAAATGCATTAGAAAATACAATAAATAAAATACAAAATAAAAATGAAGAGAGTAATGTTATGGAAGCATATAATAGATATGAGAGAAGAAAAGTTTTTTTAGATAATCAGAGTTGGAAAGGAAATGATTTTGCTTGGGTTATGGATGAAAATTCTGTGTGTATATCAGAACATGGAGATGGTGGTCCATATTTTATTAATGAATATGATATACCGAGTAATGCACAAGTCGGAGATGTGTATGAAAAGATTGATGGTAAATATATTTATAATCCAGAGATAACAGCCAAATTAAAAGAAATAAAGTAATTACTTATAAGAATGAATAATTAAAAGTGCAATTTGCGCATCTTAAAGTGCAAAAGTTGCACTTAAGCGTTGATATTAATTTTGATAACTGATATAATATATATGTAGGAGGTATTTCTAATGGATAAAAAAGAAGAGTGGAATTTAGAATTATCAGAATATATTAAACAAGGTGAACCCAATAGAGTAGAAAAAACTAAAACATGGGAAACAGCTATAGGGTTACAAGATGTAGATGGATTAAAACCTTCAAAATACTTAATTAAAACTGCTAAAGAACATATTGAAGGAAACATAGATATTAAAGAAGCAAAAATAAGAATAGATGAATATTATGAAGTTCAAGGTAGCAGAAAAAACATTGAAAAGGAAAATGAAGAAGCGGATAAAGTTGCAGTAAGAATTACAGAAATATTAAGTGAAAAAGCATTTAATTTTTCACCAACAGAATTATTAAATATTCATAAGAGATTATTTAAGGATATTTTTAATGGAGCAGGAGTGTATAGAGATTATAATATTACAAAAAAAGAATGGGTACTAAATGGAGAAACAGTAACATATGCATCATTTCAAAGTATAAAAGAAACATTAGAATATGATTTTGAACAAGAAAAAAACTTTTCGTATAAAGGGTTAAGTTTAGAAGAATCTATAAAACATTTATGTTCTTTCACTGCGAATATATGGCAGATACATCCATTTGGTGAGGGGAATACAAGAACAACGGCTGTATTTATTATTAAATATTTGAGAACATTTGGATTTGATATTAATGACGAAGTATTTGCTGATAATTCGTGGTATTTTAGAAATTCATTAGTTAGAGCTAATTATACAAATTTCCAAAAGAATATATTTGAAGATATTTCATTTTTGGAGAAGTTTTTTTATAATTTACTAACAAATAGTAACTATGAATTAAAGAATAGATATACACATATAGATAATATTCAAAGTGCAAGTGAAAACAATCTAAAGGGTAATAATTGCACTTTAGAAGAACAAGCAATTATAAATATATTAAAAGTAAATTCGAGGGCAACACAAGAAGAAATAGCAATTCAAATTGATAAATCTGTAAGAACTATAAAAACATATATGGCAGGAATGCAAGAAAAAGGGTTAATAGAAAGAAAAAATGGTAAGAAAAACGGAGAATGGCAAGTAAATGTGTAATTAATAGTATTATATAAAAGGCGAGAGTTAACTCGCCTTTAATCTATTTTTCAATAAATCCTGTAATTAATTGAATTCCATCACAAAATCCATTCATTTTTTAAACCTCCATTTTTATTAAAAATTATTGGGGACAATCGTTGCAAAAAATCACAAAATTTAACCAATTTCATAATCTTACCAATTTACTCTAACTCTATTAAAACTAATAAAAACTCAAGTTAACAAAATCTCTCAAGAATTACAATCAAATTTTCATAACCCGAAGCTCCCAGTTTCAACTCTTGGCTCCGCAATCACAATAAAATGAAGCATTTGCTAGATTTTGGCAGGTGCTTTTTAAATGCACTTTTGAATAAAATTGTAACACTTCGGTCACAGTTAGGGTGAGGGCTGATATTAGACAAATTTTCACAGGAAATGTATTTCAATAATTCACAGAAAGTGGTATAATTGGGGAAAATGAGAGGAGAAAAAATTATGAATAAATATTATGAAATAAAAGTTATGATAAGAGAATCACATCCACCAACATGGAGAAGATTGCGAATACCAGCAAATATAACATTTAATGACTTAGCAGCAATTATAGAAATTGCATTTGAATGGTGAGGATACCACTTATATGAATTTGAGATAGGTGCAACTTTACATTAAATGGGACGATTTATAGCAGTACCTGCAGAAGATGAATATGGAATAGAAGAAATAAGAGGAAAGACATTAGACTCTGGAAAAGAGAAAATAGATAAATATTTCAAAAAATATAAAAGAATGAAATTTATATATGATTTTGGAGATAACTGGGTACATGATATAATAATAGAAAAAGAAATAAATGAAAAAATAGAATATCCATTGTGTATAAAGGCGAAATCAGGAGCATATCCAGAAGACTGTGGAGGAACATATGGATATGAAGAATATTATCCAAATAATGAGGGAAGAGAAGAATTTGACATGGACTTTATTAATGGTGAGCTAGAAGGTTATAAAGATTTTGCAAAGCAATTATATGAAAGACAAATGTTTTAAACAAAAAAGCTTCAAGAATGAATCGTCTTGGGCAACTATTTTATCAATATGGGATATCTTCTAGAAATTTATAAAAGCATTGTAATGTTAAAATAGTAGGAAAAGTAACATTAGTAGATTTCATAAAATGTGATGAAAAATTTAAAGAATTATGGAATAAAATAGATGATAGTATTTTAAAAGATGGATATTTTGTTGGTAATTTTTTTGGAGATAATGATGAATGGAAGAGTACAAAAGAAGGAATGACTTTTTTAACCAAAGAACAGGTAATGGAATTATTTAAAGATTTTGAAATTAAAGAGTTTAAAGAAGTAGAAAAAGATGATTTTACTGGCTTAGGTAAAATGAAGCATTGGCATATATTTAATGTTATAGCAAAGAAAATTTAGAATTATAAATAGTAATTGAAGGAGGAAAACGTGGAAAAAATAATTGTTATTGGGAGCCCTGGCGCTGGAAAAAGTTTATTTTCTAAAAAGTTAAAAAATATTATGAAATTGCCATTATATCACATAGATATGATGTATCATAAAAAAGATGGTACACATATTACAAAAGAAGAATTAGAAGAAAAATTAAAACAAATTTTTAAAGAGGATAAATGGATTATAGATGGCAACTATCAGAGAACATTAGAATTAAGGATAAAAGAATGTGACACTATATTTTTATTGGATTTTCCAACTCAAGTTTGTCTTGATGGTGCAAAATCACGAATTGGCAAAAAAAGAGACGATTTGCCTTGGATAGAAGAAAAACTAGATGAAAATTTTGAACAATGCATTATTAATTTTGCTAATGAAAAGTTGCCACAAATTTATAAGTTATTGGATAAATATAAAATGAATCATAGTATTTTTATTTTTAAATCTAGAGATGAGGCTGATAATTACATATATGATATGGAGAAAAAATATGCAAATATATAATTTGAAAGATAAATTAGAATATTTAGATGAAGTTGCAAAATTAGAATATGATGAATGGGCAGACAATAAAGAAAAAAATAGAAAATGTAGAATAGAAAGAAAATAAAAAAATTAAAAACATATTAAAGTTTATATAAATTTAAACTTTAATGACAACTTACATATTTTTAAACAAAAGTATAAGATAAAAAAGGGGAAGAGAAAATCTGGTTGAAAAATAATTGCAATTTTGGACTGCGTCAGATTTCATTTAAAACGTGGTTACATACAGCCCGTATGTGCCATTGACTTTTAAATAAAAGTGTCCTTGCAAAAATTTAATTCTTTTCCAACCAGAGTTGTGCCTTTAGGAAGGAATGAGATTAAATATGAGTTTAAAAGAGAGTAATGAAATAACACTAAAAATCAAATGTGAATTAAATGAGTTCTATAAGATACTAGAAGAAAAAGGATTCAAAATAATAGATAAATTCTCAATGGATGATACATATTTTGTACCTGAAGAAGTGAATCTAGACAAGGTTAATACAAGAGATATTTTATCTAAAGCAGTATTAGTAAGAGATATTATAGGAAAAATGCCAGATAGAAGAGCAAAACTAATAACATTTAAAATCAAAAACTTTGATGAGTCTGGCAATATATTAAATCAAGAATCTGTTAATTGTAATATTCTAGAAACAGAAGATGCTAAAAAGCTATTAAAAGCAATAGGGTACAAAGAAATTATGAATATAAAAGAAGATGATGTAGTATACGAAAAAGATGGATTTCAATTAGCAATTAAAGATATAAAAAACGGAGATAATTTAATAGAAATAGAAACTGAAGATAATAAAGAATTAAATACTATAGAGAAATTGATTCAAAAAGTCAGTAAAATAGGAATACCAGTTTATACAGATAATTATTTTGTGAAAAAAGCAGAAATAGAATTAGATAAGATATTAAGTAAAAATACTAATAAAGAAAAGGAAAAATCTTGTGGATGCATTATAATAAATGATGATAAAGTATTATTAATCAAGCAGACAAAGGGACATTGGGGATTTCCAAAAGGACATATGAAAAAAGATGAAACAGAGATTGAAACAGCAGTTAGAGAAGTAAAAGAAGAAACGAATTTAGATGTAGAAATTGACGCTAATAAAAGATATACAATAGAATATGTAACAGATAAAGGAAATTTAAAACAAGTAGTATTATTTATTGCCAAATGTATAGGTGGAGAGATAAAAGCACAGGAAAGTGAAGTGAATGATATAAAATGGTTAAATTTCAATGAGGCAATTGAAACAATTACATATGATAATACTAGAGAATTATTTAAGAAAATACTTAAGGAGGGAAATTATGAGCGAAAATAAGAAGGGGTATATTTATATTATGACAAATCCTGCATTAATAGATATGGTTAAGATTGGTTATGCAACAAATGTAGAAGAAAGAAGAAAACAACTTAGCACTACAGCACTTCCATATGAGTATGAGGTGTATGCAACATATGAAACTAATGGAAATCTTGAAGATAAGAAATTACACCAACTCATAGATGATCTGAATTCGGATCTACGTGTTTCAAAAAACAGAGAATTTTATGTTATGACGCCAGAACAGGCTTATCAACTATTAGAAGCAATAGCTATCATAAGTGGTTCAACAAAAAGATTAAAGAAAATGAAACAAGTACATATAAATATGAAAAGACCACCAATTGACTTTATTAAATGTGGTATTCCAAAAGGTGCTGAGCTAATATATATGGAGGATCCCAATATTAAGGTTACAGTTGTAAACAATCATAAAGTGAAATATAAGGAGGAATTGACATCTTTATCTGCTATTGTTAAACAATTAAAAGGATATAAACATGTATCAGGTTCATTGTATTTTACATATAACGGAAAAGCTATAACAGAGATAGCTGATGAAACTCAATGGAAGGAATATAGAAAATAGGTGAAAATATAAAAGAAAGCATTTCTAAAATTTAAATGCTTTCTGTATTTTGCCACAAGCGATTTTGGTACCAGAATTGCCACTAGGCTGAGTAGTAAAATCATCAGGCATATCATGAATAATTAGAACTTTTCCAATAATATCCTTGACTTTAAATTTATTAATAAAAACACTCATATAACTATATCCATTATTCTCAATTAAAGGAGGCAAATCTCCAACATGAAATGGATGAGGACAATTTTTTGGATTATAATGAGCTTTTGCATTTGCAAATTCATCATCTGAATTTCCCGTGCAAGAAGTTCCGCTCATGTATATGGAATCCAAAGAATCTACCCTTGCAATGATCTTTAGACTGTGGCAATCCATTGATTTTAGCTGTTAACATTACGCCATTGCTTACTTCCTTAAAAGTAACAATGCCATTTATTTCGGGAAATTTCTTTCCACCTTTTATGTGAGCTTCAGCCATATTAAAAAAATTTGAAAACATATTAGTCTCTCCTCTAAATTAAATTCTATATTAGTATATGTAACAAACCCCAATAATGAAACCCAAAAAAGTAGAATAATTGAGAATAAAGATTTTGCATTAAATAATATGACATTTAAAAAACTATGAAACCGTAATAATTAAAAGATTAAAAACAAAAAAACACAACGTTATAAATAAACGAAAAATAAAAAAATATATTTGAACAATCCACAGATTATGATATAATTGTGGAAAAATAGAAGGGAGTACTAATCTATGAATGATAAAATACAGCAATTTAAGCAATTAGTAAATGAAAGTGAGAACATTGTATTTTTTGGAGGAGCGGGAGTATCCACTGAAAGTGGAATTCCAGACTTTAGAAGCAAAGATGGTTTATACAATCAACAATACAAATATCCGCCTGAAACAATATTAAGTCATACTTTTTTTATGAATCAAACAGATGAATTCTATAAATTTTATAAAGCAAAAATGAATTCATTAAAATACAAACCTAATATTACTCATATCAAACTTGCAGAACTTGAAAGTCAGGGAAAATTAAAAGCAGTAATAACGCAAAACATAGATGGTTTGCACCAAAAGGCTGGTTCCAAAATTGTATATGAGTTACATGGCAGTGTATTAAGAAACTATTGTATGAATTGCAATAAATTTTACGATGCTGAATATGTGTTTAATAGCAATGGTACTCCAAAATGCAACTGCGGTGGAATAATAAAACCTGATGTGGTTTTGTATGAAGAAGGATTAAATGAAGATACAATCATGAAGTCAGTATACGCTATTCAAAATGCTGATTTATTAATTGTTGCGGGCACATCGCTTACTGTTCAGCCTGCAAGTGGCTTAATAAATTACTTTAGAGGCAAGAATTTGGTGTTAATAAATAGAGATTCAACTCCTTATGACAATAAAGCAGATTTAGTAATAAATGAGAATCTTGGAACTGTTTTCAGAATACAATAAACTAAAATATAAAAAGAAGAAAGGAAATAAAATGATAAAAATAATATTTGACCCCAACTTAAAAAGATCAATTGCATATGATGAAAAAGAAAAAATAGGAGAATGCATATTTGTCGAGGAAGGAAACCAGTGGAATATAACACATACAGAAGTAGACAATAGATATCAAGGGCAGGGAATAGCAAGAGAACTTGTGGAGAACATTATGGAAGAAGCAAAGGCTAATAAGAAAGAAGTAAAAGCAACATGTTCATATGCAAAGAAAGTGATAAATAAAAAATAAAGGAGGAAATGCTATGTGTACAGCAGTAACATACAAAACAAAGGATTTTTACTTTGGGAGAACTCTAGATTATGAATTTTCATATAATGAAGAAATAACAATAATGCCAAGAAACTACCAACTAAATTTTAGAAATGGAAAAATAATAAAAAATCATTATGCTATAATAGGAATGGCATATGTAGCTGATAACTATCCATTATATTATGATGCAATCAATGAAAAAGGCGTTGGAATGGCAGGACTTAACTTTGTCGGAAATGCATATTATAATGAAACAAAGAACGGAAAGGATAATATAGCACAATTCGAATTTATTCCATGGATATTGAGCCAATGTTCTACAACAAAAGAGGCAAGAAGTTTAATAGAAAAAATCAACTTATTAAATGTGTCATTTAATGAAAATTTACAATTGGCACAATTACATTGGATTATTTCAGACAAAGAAGAATCAATAACAGTTGAAGCAGTAAAAGATGGTATAAAAATATATGATAATCCAGTAGGAGTACTAACTAATAATCCAGCATTTGATAAACAATTATTTTCGCTAAACAATTATATAAATATATCAAATAAATCACCACAAAATAAATTTGCAAAAAACTTGAGCCTTAATCAATACAGTAGAGGAATGGGGGCAATAGGGCTACCAGGAGATTTATCTTCTCAGTCAAGGTTTGTTAGGGCAACTTTTGTAAAGATGAATTCTGTTTCTGAAAAGGATGAAAATTCAAGTATTAGCCAATTTTTTCATATACTTAACTCAGTTGACCAACAAAGAGGATGCTGCCAACTAGATAATGGAAAATATGAAATAACAATATATACATCATGCTGTAATGCAACTAAAGGAATATATTATTACACAACATATGACAATCACCAAATTACTGCAGTTGATATGAATAAAGAGAATTTAGAAGAAAGTAAACTTGTTAGATATACTTTAATAAAAGGAGAACATATAAAATATCAAAACTGAAAAAGTAACAGCTCTTAATTAGTTTGTATGTATAGTCAAAAGCTATAATTTTAAAAAATCTGTTAATCATTAATACCCGAGTGATTGGCAGATTTTTCTTTATATTCAGAAATTTAAACTGGACACGAATAAATTAAAAAATAAATCTTCTTATTTGTTCTAATTATAGCCAAAATTTAAGGCTGATGGCTTTTAATTGTTATAATAAGTAACTAATGTCATCAATGTAAGCTTTTGTTCTATATTTTATAAATTAGCATTTTTGCTTAGAGAATCCTTGAAAATCTAAGTTTTATATGATATAATACTTAACATAACATGTTTGAAAGGAGCATGTACTATGAGAATAAGATTGTCTGAGGAGGTAAAACGGGTAATCCGACAAATAGTTCGGAGAACACGCGAATGCCAACTCAAAGAAGCAGATACACTAGTGTTGCTTCAAGTTCTTGTTGAACAAGACTCAACATTCCTATCTGATTTGGAGGAAACTTCCAATATTAGAGCAGAAGAAATTAGCAAGAAAATTGCTAGTGCAAGAGAAGAAATGGAATTCAGAGAGGAAAAACTTTCGATTCCTAGAGATCAAACGTACTTAGGAGGACAGTGCTTAAGAGAGGCGTGTGTCGAGAACATTGATAGCTTTAACTTCTCGCAAGACCTAGCTGACGTGTTTAACTATGCGCTCATGCTAATTGAGGAAGCAAAGGAGGATAAAATATTAATTGATGATATTGCATTATCATTAATTTATAATCTTCCAGAAGATTTGAAAAAACTTCTGAATGCTGTTGGGGTTGACATTGATAAGCTCAACGACATTTATCTTAACAGTGAAGAAGAAGAAATCGACGACAAAGCATGTAACGAAACATGTGACCAAGCTAGTGACTTAAAGAGTGAAAAGAACATGATTCCTAAAGTACTCAGAGGATGCGTAACTGTTTTAAATGAACAGTTCGCAAAAGGTACTAGCAGTGAAATCCTTGGGAGAGATAAGGAACTCAGGGAAATCTGGAAGACCATGATGAAGAAGACCAAGAGGAACATCATCTTAAAGGGAGAGCCAGGTGTTGGCAAGACATCTGTCATTTACAAGCTCACTTGCGACATTGTAAATGATGAATGCCCTGAGATGTTCAAGAACTACACTGTTCTGTCACTAGATGTAAACAGCATTATTGCTGGAACAACACTTAGAGGACAGGCAGAAGAACGGTTCGAAAGGTTGGTTAAATTAATAAAGAGTCATGACAACATCATTCTCTTTATTGATGAGATCCACATGATTGTGGGTGCAGGCTCAACGTCAAAAGACGATAACCAAAACTTATCGAATGCCTTGAAGCCAATTCTCGCAACTGGTGATGCCATTGTCATTGGTGCAACCACGAACGAAGAATATGAGAGAGCATTCAAAGCTCAGGGAGCTTTGAAACGTAGATTCCGTGAAATCACGGTTAAAGAACCTAAAACAACGGAAGTCCACAACATGCTGAAGAAATCCATCAGGCAGTTGGAAGAGTTCCATGGAGTTAAAATCTCCAAAGAGATGGTAGAAAAAATCATATTCTACTCGTCTTGTTTTAACTACAACACGAGAAACCCCGACCGTACGAAAGATCTTATTGAACTTTCTATGGTAACAGCAAAAATGGAGGGGAAAACGAGAGTAGACCAGAAGTCTATCATGAAAAACTTCGAGTTTAATTTGAAGTCATTCCATGAAATGACTACTGAGAAAGTTCTCTGTGTAGCTTTTCATGAAGTAGGGCACTATATTGTGCACTATTTCACTGATAGATGTGAAACCAGTGAAATAATAGCTGTAACTATTGTTCCGACAGAACAATATAGAGGAGCCAACATACTCGAACCAACTGACAAATCCGACATTATGGATAGGGAAGAGCTTGTCAGCGAAATCGCTGTTGACTTAGCTGGCAGAGTTTCTGAGCATATCTTTGTAGGGAGCGTGTACAATTCTGGAGCAAGTTCAGATATAGAACATGCAACAAAGCTTGCATATGATATGATTACTGAGGGAGGACTCAGCCAAAAGCTGTATCCTCATCGAATCTATATCGAAGACAAAAAGTATCACATGCAAACTGATGAAACTATGAAGGCAATTGATGAAGAAATTGGAGGACTGATAGAAGAAGGCTTCCAAAAAGCGCTACAGATTCTGAAAGAACATGAACCCCTTGTGAAAGCA
The DNA here is from genome assembly GCA_934184665.1 of uncultured Clostridia bacterium. Taxonomy (GTDB): domain Bacteria; phylum Bacillota; class Clostridia; order TANB77; family CAG-508; genus CAG-269. The sequence goes on from CAKPSX010000001.1 coordinate 83,607, forward strand.
ATAGTTGAAGAGCTGTGCCACAAGGGAATGCTTAGCAAAGGTGAACTGGAGGAAATTGTCCGGAAAAATCAAAAGCGTTAAGCATTCAAAACTTAACTCATAGCACATAAAAGGCAGGGGAAATTCCTCTGCCTTTTCATATAAACGATAAAAGAACATTAAAAATAAATATTTATAAAAATATTGGAAAATAAATACAAAGATGTTATAATAATGAGAGAAAATAAGAATAAGTTGCACTTGTGCCTTAAGAAAGGGATTTATAAATGGACAAAAATTATTATAAAATTTTAGAAATTGACCAAGATGCTTCAGAAGAAATAATAGAAAAAGCCTATAAAACACTTGTAAAAAAATATCATCCAGATTTACAAGATGAAACACAAAAAACATATTATGAAGAAAAAATGAAACAAATAAATGAAGCCTATGCTGTATTATCAGATGAAAATGCAAGAGAAGAATATGATAAAAATTTAGAAAATGACAGTATAACAAAAGAAGAATATGAAAAAATATTAAGAGAAAACAGTTATTTAAGAGAAAAAATAGAAGAGCTAAACGAAAATACAAACAATAATATTATAGAAAACAACACAAATAATACAAGCCAAATTCAAAATAATAATATACAAGCAGAAAATTTGACAGATTATTACATGGAAAAAATGAATAGAACAATACAGCAAGCATATCAAGATGCATATATACAAGATATGAAAAATAGGGGATATAGATTTACAACAAAACATACATTTAAAGAATATCTAAAAGCAATAATAACAATGGCAGTAATATTACTTGTAATTTTCTTAATAGCACAAATACCATTCATAAAAAAATATCTGATAAGCCTATATGAGCAAAATGAGGTATTAAAAGCAATTATAGATATGTTTGTAAATACATTTAAACAATTTTTCAGATAATAATACTTAATTAAAGGAGGAAGTTTATGAAAGCTTTAGTAACAGGTGCATCTTCAGGAATAGGGAGAGATATCGCAAAAGAATTAAGCAAAAGAGGATATGATTTAATACTAGTATCCAGAGATTTAGAAAGATTAAACAAAGTAAAAGCCCAATTAGAAACAAATGCAGAAGTAATAAGTTTAGATTTATCAGTACCAGAAAATTGTATAAAATTACATGAAAAATATGGAGATGTAGACATATTAGTAAATAATGCTGGTTTTGGAGATTGCGGAGAATTCACAGAAACAAAACTTGAAAAAGAATTAAAGATGATAGACACAAATGTTGTAGCATATCACATATTAACAAAATTATATTTACAAGACATGAAAAAGAAAAACAAAGGCCAGATTTTAAATGTTGCATCAATAGCAGGATTTATGCCAGGACCACTAATGGCAACATATTATGCTACAAAATCATATATAGTAAGATTATCAGAAGCAATTAGAGAAGAATTAAGAAGAGACAACTCAAAAGTCAAAATCAGTATATTATGTCCAGGACCTGTTGATACAAACTTCAATAAAGTAGCTGATGTGCAGTTCGCACTAAAAGGATTAAGTAGTAAATATGTAGCAGATTATGCAGTAGAAAAAATGTTAAAAGGTAAATTTTATATTGTACCTGGAATAAAAATAAAATTAGCAAAGTTCGCAAGCAAAATCACGCCAAGTAATATAGTAGCAATGGTTTCATATAACATGCAAAGGAGAAAAATTCAATAAAAAGAATTAGATAACGCAAAAAGACCCTAAGAATAGGAGGAAATGAAACAAAAATGGAAAAACGTGAAGAAATAATTTCAGAATTTCATATACCAAGATGGAATGAACTACCAGATATAGATTTATATTTAGACCAAGTTGTAAACTATTTAGAAAGATATTTAGCAATATGCACAATTGACCAAAACGAAAAAATTATAACTAAAACAATGATAAACAATTACGTAAAACAAGAAATAATGCCAGCACCAGAAAAAAAGAAATACGATAGAACACAAATAGCATATCTATTTGTAATATGCATATTGAAACAAGTATATAGCATAAATGATATCAGTAAACTAATATCATTAACAATAAAAAATTATGAAATAAGTCAAGCCTATAACAAATTTTGCACTAATCTGGAAGTCGCAGTCAAAGATGTATTTATGAAACACGAATTCTTAAAATGCAACGACTTAACAGAAGAACAATACTTATTAAACAATATAGTGCAATCCTTTGCAAATAAACTATATGTAGAAGTAAAATATTTAGAAAAGGAATGATTAAATATGAAATTAATTTTAGCATCAAACTCAAAAACTAGAAAAGAGCTTTTTGATATGATTGGTTGGAAATATGAAGTTGTTACAAGTAAGATAGAGGAAAATAGTAATAGTACTGATCCGAAACAATATGTTATTGATTTATCAAAAGACAAGGCGAATTCTGTTGCTTCGCAAATAACAGAAAAAGCGATAATAGTATCTGCAGATTCTATAATATATATGGATAATGAAAAGTTTGAAAAGCCAAAAAGCAAAGAAGAGGCATTTAAAAATATGAAAAAAATGAGCGGAAAGGTTAATTATGCACTAACAGGTGTTACAATAAAAGATTTATATCAAGGCAAAGAAGTTTCTTTTGCAGAAGTTACGAAAGTTCATTTTAAAGAAATTTCAGATGCAGACATTTCTTGGTATGTAGAAAATGAAAAATACATATTAGATAGAGCAGGTTATTCTATGGCAGGTAAAACTTCTATTTTTGTAGACAAAATTGAAGGAGATTATTACAATATTCTTGGCTTGCCAATAAGTAGATTGTATTCAAAATTGAACGAACTAGGTTACAAAATTTCAGATTTTGAAATGAAAAAATAGCTAAAAATGTTTGATTTTCACCACAAAATATCGTATAATGATAAAAAGAGGTGATAATATGATATTAACTAATGATATTATAAAACTTAATTTTCAAAAATATTCCAATAAAAACACAAAAATTTGTAGGGAAGCAAAAAATGAAAAATTAATAAAAATCATAAATGGATTATATGAAACAGACCCTAATGTTAATGGCTATTTGCTAGCAGGAAGTATTTATGGCCCTTCATACATTTCTTTTGATTATGCACTGTCATTTTATGGGTTAATCCCAGAGAAAGTAACTACATTTACAAGTGCAACATGTGGTAAGAAAAAGAAAAAAATATATAATAATAAATTTGGTTCATTTTCATATAGAGATGTGCCAATTAATGTATATCCATTAGGAATAAATGTAATAGAAGAAGGAAATTATAGTTATCAAATAGCTACTCCAGAAAAAGCTCTATGTGATAAACTTTACACATTAAGTCCTATTAAAAATATGCAAGAGTTTGAAATCGTATTATGTAATGATTTGAGAATAGACTTAGATGAACTAAAAAAATTAAATTTAAAAGATATTGAAATTTTATCACAATATTATCATTGCACAAATGTTAATTTATTATGCAGATATATGAGGAGGAAAATAAATGAATAATGTTTTAAAAAATATGCTTGATAAATATGATATAAAAAATACATTAGATGAAACAAATGCAATGAAAGAAATTATTCAGGAGATTGTTTTGTGTGGACTAAGTAGAGGTGGATTTTTCGATGTAGCGGCTTTTTATGGTGGAACAGCACTTAGAATATTTTATGGTTTAAATAGATTTTCAGAAGATTTAGATTTTGTATTAATAAAACCTAATCTTGAATTTGATTTGAGCAAATACTTTTCTTTTATTGAAAAAGAAGTTCAAGCTTATGGGTTAAATTTATCAATTAGTGAAAAAAATAAAACAAAGGAATCTAATATTACATCTGCATTTTTAAAAGGTGATACAAAAGAGCATATTTTAATATTTTTCCCAAATGAAAATATGAAAAATACTACATCTTTAAAAGATATAAAAATAAAATTTGAAGTTGATGTTAATCCTCCAGCAGGAGCCAAGTATGACTTGAAATATAAGCTATTGCCATCTCCACATCAGGTAAGATTATATGATGAAAGTTCTTTATTTGCTGGAAAGATACATGCGATTCTTTGCAGAAATTGGAATTATAGAACTAAAGGAAGAGATTTATATGATTATATTTTTTACTTATCGAAAAATATAAGTGTAAATATGGAACTTATAAAAGAAAAATTAATTGATTCTAATGCGTTAAAGAGAGAAGAGGCATTTAATATAGATATTTTAAAAGGATTATTAGATAAGAAATTTGAAAGAATAGATTATAAGAATGCAAAAGAAGACGTAGAGATGTTTATAGAAGATAAGGAATCACTAAATTTGTGGTCAGCAGATTTCTTTAAAGAGATTACAAAAAATCTTAAGGAATCAGCTTAAACTTATAATACAGGGAAATGTAAAAAGCACTTGGCTTAGTAACATTAACTAAGTTAGGTGCTTTTTTGTGAGTGTATTGAATTGAAAAAGAAAAAAGCAATTAAAAATAATTGCAAAATGTATTGACTAATGGGTGGATTTTTTGGTATTATAATTTTGAAAGAAATTATATGTTTAAAATGTAATAAAAATGGAAACAATAAATTCGAAGGAGAAAAGAAATATGAAAGTTATGATAGCGCAAACCCTTGGGGCTGTACACACACACACACACAAGCACTTTTAAGCGTTGAAGAAAAAAAGCAAAAAAATAAAATAAATAAATTTAATAAAGACGGTAAGAGAAGCATAATTCAGTTATGTTTTCTTTTGCCGTCTTTTTGTATGGTGGGTTGTGAAAGAATTACAATTTTAGACTGTGTCAGATTTCATTTAAAACGCGGTTACATACACCACGTATGCGCCCTTGCCTTTTAAATAAAATCTTTCTTGCCAAAATTTAATTCTTTCACAACAGGGGGTTTGGACAAAGTTTATAAGGAGATTGGAGATATGGTAAATATGAATAATAAAAAGAACAATAGGAAACAGAGAAAAGAGGAGAAAGAAAAAGTAAATAAGATTAGTAATCTAAAGCTGATGACGTTGATTAATAAAAATTCAGTAATAACATTCATAGTAGTAATGTTAATATTGGGAGCCATTATATTTGGATTAGTTTATAACATAAGAAAAGGATATACACCACAAGAAACTGCTGATAATAAAAAAGAAAACGTAAATTATATATGGGGAGAAATAAAGCCTGGAAAGAAAAACGAAAACAATTATACAATGGTAACAAGTGCAGATGGAATTAAAGTACCAGTCCCAACAGGCTACACAGCCTCATCAGTTGAAAGTGAAAGATATGTAATTGGAGGTTTTGTAATATATGAAGGAACAGATGATGTAACAACATCAAATCAATGGGAAGCACAGTGTAATAGAAATCAATATGCATGGATACCAATAACAGATGTAAGTGATATGTATTGGAGAGACCAGACAACAGGGAAGAAATATGGAACAAGATATTTTATAAATGGCATACCAGAATATTCAAAGAATGTAACATTAAAAAATGAGCCACAAACAACAGATTATGATATCCAGTCAACATATTTAACGCAATATTTAAATGGAATGTCAAGAGAAGATTTTTTAATGGAAATGGAAATAGATTTTGATAAAATGTTAAATAGTGTGGCAACATATGGAGGGTTTTATATAGGGAGATATGAAACAGGAGACCTAAGCCAAGCAACACCAGTAGTAAAGAGAATGAATGAGGATTTAGGAAATCAAAATTGGTGGCAGATGTGGAAAAAAGCAAGAAAGTTATCAGGAACAAGTGCAGGAGTGCAGATGATATGGGGAACACAATGGGACCAAACGTTAAAATGGTTAGTAGATACAGAAAAAAAGACACTCTCAGAAGTAGGTTATAATTCAACAAGTTGGGGTAACTACGAAAGCAGTAGCTTTACTTATTATAAAAATACATCAAAAAATACAGCAAGGAAGTCTTCAGGTGTTGTGGGTAACATTCCAAGTGGTTCGTATGAAGGCGCAAATGCTAATAATGTATATGACTTGGCAGGAAATATGTGGGAGTGGACAAATGAGTCTGACAACGCAGGAAAGGGTGATACCAGATATGGACGTGGTGGTAGTTGTTGCTACTATCGCGGTGATCATGAGTATGCATCTAACTATGAGCTTTACGAACCTAATACTAATGAGCAATATGGAGGAATGCGCTGCAGTTTATTCATCAAATAATTACCCATTATCGCAATAACAACAAAAGCAATGCATTCGCATTGCTTTTACTGTATCTATAATACCTACTTGATTTCAACCTGCAACACTGTAGAAAATAGCCTATTAGTCTATATTAATTGGCGTGTGCATGAGTTTTTATAGACTAATGTGTGCCGAGCGACCTACTCAGCCCAAAAAGCTCTATAAGTTTTAAAAGCAGAATAAATATCATATTTGTTTGTAACTTCATAAGGAGCATGCATCGAAAGAACAGGAACACCGCAATCAATAACATCAACACCTTTGTTTGCTAAGATGCAAGAAATAGTATTTATACAGTTTTAGACTTTAAAATTGTCGAGTTTTGTCGATGAAAAGTTCTTGCAATTTATGAAGTTTCATTATATAATATGTTTGCAATAATTATTGCACTTATTTCATATAGATTTTTATAAGATTTTTAAAATCAGTTTAATAATTTTTATCTTA
>CAKPSX010000002.1 GCA_934184665.1 uncultured Clostridia bacterium
GCTAACAGGACTTAGCAAAGAAGAAATTGAAAAAATTTAATGAAGTATCATACAGTATAATAAAAACGTTGTAATTTCAAATTATTAGAAGAAAAGTGCATAGATTACAATAAATAACATAATTAAACAATGTTTACAACAAAAGATTATTGTGATATAGTTACAATGTAATAATTAAAAATCAAAAGGAGGACTAGATGATGACACAAGCAGATAGAAATTTTATTCAAACTTGTGAAGAAATATTAAGTAATGGATATTCCTCAGAAGGAACGAATGTTAGAACAAGATGGGAAGATGGCTCAGAAGCGAACTATATCTCAATAGTTGGAGTACAAAATAAATATGATGTAGAAAAAGAATTTCCTATGATTACACTTAGAAATAATAGTAAAACAATAAAAAATGCTATAGATGAAATTTTGTGGATATGGCAAAAAAAGTCAAATAATGTAAATGAACTAAATTCACATATATGGGATCAATGGGCAGGAGAAGATGGAACAATAGGAAAAGCATATGGATATCAATTAGGAAAAAAATATAAATTTAAAACAAAAGATGGAATAAAAGAAATGGATCAAGTAGATTATGTTTTATATTTATTAAAAAATGACCCTGCAAGTCGTAGAATAATGACAAACCTTTTTAATCATGAAGAATTAAAAGATATGAATTTAGAGCCATGTGCATATGGTACACAATGGCTAGTAAAAGAGGGAAAACTACATTTGATTTTAAACCAACGTTCACAAGATATGCTTACAGCAAATGGATGGAATGTAATGCAATATGCAGCATTACAATGTATGTTTGCACAAGTTGTAGGATTAAAACCAGGTACCCTAACACATAATATTGGAGATTGTCACATATATGATAGACATGTACCATTGATAAAACAACTTCTTGCTGCAAAGCCAGTAGAATGTTCACCAAAATTAATCATTAATAATCCAACAAAAGATTTTTATGAATTCAAAGTAGAAGATTTTGAAATAAAAGACTATGATTATAATAAAGAAGTAAAAATTGGGAAAATTCCAGTAGCAGAATAAAGGAGAGAAGATAAAATGTTAAGTATTATAGTAGCAAAAGCAAAAAATAACACAATAGGTAAAGATAATAAATTATTATGGCATATATCAGATGATTTAAAAAGATTTAAAGAAATAACAACAGATCATAATATTATAATGGGGAGAAAAACATTTGAATCACTTGGAGGAGTACTTCCAAACAGAAAACATATAATATTCAGCCAAAACCCAGATTTTAAAGTTAATAATGAAAATGTAGAAATAGTTCATTCTATGTTACAAATTCAACAATATATAGAAGATGAAGATGAAAATTTTGTAATAGGTGGTGCAATGATTTACAATCTATTAATGCCATATGTTACAAAAATGTATGTTACAGAAATCGAGAAAGATTTTGAAGGAGATACATTTTTCCCAAAAATAAATGACGAAATATGGGAAGAAATCAGCAGAGAAGAAGGACCAGAAGATTCAGAAAATAATTTTAAATATGAATATGCAATATATAAAAGAAAAAAGTAATAAAATCGAAAAAACCTCCATATACATTAATAAACAAAAAATGTAGAGGAGGTTTTTATAATGGATATAAATATAACAAAAGAAGCTTTGAGTGTTAATAGAGTGATATGTGAGAAAAAAGAAATGATAAATATTCAGGGAGATATGATAGTACCTGATTCAAAACCAGATATTTTAAATACAGTAAATACAAGTGGAAATGTATGCATATATAAAAAAGAAATAATGGAAGGAAAAATAAGAATAGATGGAAATATCTTAACATATATAATGTATTTAGCAGATGGAGAAAATGATAATATAAGAGGGTTAAATACAGGAATAGATTTTTCAGAAACAATAAATGTTCCAGAAATTACAGCATCTATGAGTGCAGATATAAACACAACTATTAAATCAATAGAATGTAAAGTTCTTAATGGAAGAAAAATCTCAATAAAAGTAGCACTAGAAGTAAATATAAAAGTACATTCAAAAGAAGATATAGATATTATAACTAAAATGAATGATGAAAACATACAAGTTTTGAATAAGAGCATGACAATAAATTCATTAGTTGGAAGTGGAACTACAAAGGCATTTGTAAAAGAAAATATAGCTATGCCAAATACAGACAATCTTGCAGAAATATTAAAAGCACAAATATGTTTAGTAGATAAAGATATAAAAATAAGCTATAATAAAATATTAGCAAAATCTGATATTGAAGTAAAAATTATATATTTAACAGAAGAAGGAAAAATATGTACAACTCAAACTAGAATACCATTAGTTGGTTTTATAGAAATGCCAAATATCAAAGAAGAAAATATATGTGAAACAACATATATGATAAAAAATATTATAATAAAGCCAAATTCAGTAGAAGAACATTCAATATATATAGAAATCGAAGTTGAAATATCATGTTTAACATATGAAGAAAGAGAATTAAGAATAATAGATGATATGTATTGCCCAGGAGAGAAAATTGAGTTTGATAGAACATCATTAAATACAATAGCAAACAAACAATGTAAAAAAGACAAATGTAATATAAGAGAAAAAATAAATGTACCTGAACTAAGTGATGGAAATATAATTGATGTTGAGATAAATCCTATTATAAATAAAGAAAATAGGTTAAATGGAAAATTAATGTATGAGGGCGAACTAGAATTGAATTTTATATTTACAGACCGTTCAGCATTAGGAATAAGTACTAAAAAAATAAGCTTGCCATTTGAACATACAGTAGAAGAAGCAGGAAATATGGAAAATAGTAAAATAGATACAGTTCTAGAAGTGAGTAGCCAGGAGTTTGTAAATCAAACAGGAGGAGTTGTTGATGCAAATATTGATTTAAATATGGAAGTTGACACATACAAAAATTCAGTTATTCCTGTTATAAATAATATTTCAGCAGAAGAAGAGGATAATCAAGAAGATTATAGTGTAATAATTTATGTGGTAAAAAGTGGAGATACATTATGGAAAATTGCTAAAAGGTTTGGAAGTACAGTTGATGATATTGCAAGAGTAAATGGAATGGAAAGACCAGATAGATTAAATGTGGGAGAAAAAATTTATATACCAAGATATGTTCTAAAAAGAGCAAAAGAGCCAATATTGATATCACAAAATGTATGATAAAATATATTCAAGAAGAAGATTTATAATAAAGCCTAAATTCATGGATAAAATGCCCAAAATACCGAAGGAGAAAAAAAGAAAAATAACAAAGTTTTTGCTGATAATTATTGCAATAATTATTGTGATAAAATTAATTGTAAATTACATAGAACCAGTATTTCAGACAATGTGCGAGGAAAAAGCAAAATCTATTGCAACAATAATAGCAAATGAAGAATCAACAAAAATAATGAACTTATACAAATATGAAGATTTGTTTACAATTGAAAAAGACAATGATGGAAATGTAAAATTAATAACATCAAATATTGTACCAATGAATAATATGATTTCAGATTTAACTGGGAATATCCAAACAAGATTTAATGACTTAAAAAAGACAAATATTGAAATTCCCTTAGGAAGCTTGATGGGTAGATATATATTATCTGGAACAGGGCCCAATGTACCAATAAAAATAGCAATAATGGGAAATGTAGACACAGAAGTTAAAAGTGAATTTATAAATCAAGGTATAAATCAAACATTACATAGAATATATTTGAATTTAGATTGCAAAATGAAAATAATAACACCACTTCAAAATTTTGACAGAAATATAATAAATCAAGTTATTATTGCAGAACATGTAATAATAGGCAATATTCCAGATACTTATTATGAGTTAGAAGGAATGGAAACAAGGCTTGATGCAATGGAAGTTATAAATTAAAAAAATTAAAATGAGGGTTTATTTTCTTGGCTTTATGTGGTAAAATTGAATGGAAAAAAGAGTTGCATAAAGGAAGGAATGAAAACAAAAATGGAAACAGAACAAGAAATAGAAAAACAGAAAGTATATATGGAAAAAGTCAAGAAAATAAACAATGAGATAAAAAAATACTTCATACTTACAATGGGATGTCAATTAAATGAAAATGACTCAGAAAAATTATGCGGTATGATGGAAAAAATGGGATATGAATCAACAGATAAATATGAAGAAGCGGACTTAGTAGTATTTAACACATGTTGCGTAAGAGAAAATGCAGAAGATAAATTATTTGGAAAACTAGGAGAATTAAAAAAGATAAAAGAAAAAAGAGGCACAATAATAGCAATAGGTGGCTGTATGATGCAAGAAAAACACATCACAGATAAAATACACGAGAGCTATCCATATACAGATATTATATTTGGAACACATACATTACATAAGTTTCCGGAAGATTTATATAAAATACTAGAAAATAAAAACAAGATGCAAGATGTAATAGATATTGATGGAGAAGTATATGAAGGTTTACCAATAAAAAGAACAAGTAATATAAAAGCATCTGTTACAATAATGTATGGTTGTAATAATTTCTGTACATATTGTATAGTTCCATATGTAAGAGGTAGAGAAAGAAGTAGAAATCCAAAAGACATTTTAGAAGAAGTTGAACAATTAGCAAAAGAAGGATACAAAGAAATAATGCTATTAGGTCAAAATGTAAACTCATATTTAAGAAGTGAACAATGGAAAGAAAAAGGAATAGATTACAATGGAATCAATTCATTTGCAACATTACTAAGAGCAATAAATAAAATAGATGGAATAGAAAGAATAAGGTTTGTATCACCACATCCAAAGGATTTCACAGATGATGTAATAGAAGCAATTGCAGATTGTGAAAAAGTATGTAAATTAATACATTTACCATTACAATCAGGTAGTACAAAAGTATTGAAATCAATGAATAGAAAATATACAAAAGAACAATATTTAGAATTAGTAGAAAAGATGAAAGCCAAAATTCCAAACCTTACATTATCAACAGATATAATAGTAGGTTTTGCAGGTGAGACAGAAGAAGATTTTGAAGACACACTTGATGTAGTAAGAAAAGTAGTTTTTGAACAAGTATATATGTTTATATATTCAAGAAGAGTTGGAACACCTGGAGATAAGATGGAAAATCAGGTTCCAGAAGAAATAAAACACAAAAGGTTTGATAGACTAAAAGAATTAGTAGAAAGTCAGATTGCAGAAAACAATCAAAAATATATAGGAACAATCCAAAAAGTATTAGTAGAAGGACCAAGTAAAAATAATCCAGAAATGCTTACAGGTAGAACAGATAGCAACAAGGTTGTGATATTTGAAGGAGATATAAGTTTAAAAGACGAAATAGTAGAAATAGAAATAATTTCAGAACATATGTGGTATTTGAAAGGAAGAAAGATATGACACAAAAAGCAGAATACACACCAATGATGCAAAAATATTTAGAAACAAAAGAAAAATATAAAGATTGTATTTTATTCTATAGATTAGGCGATTTTTATGAAATGTTTTTCGATGATGCAATAACAGCATCAAGAGAATTGGAAATAACTTTAACAGGTAAAGATTGTGGACAAGCTGAAAGAGCGCCAATGGCAGGAGTTCCACATCATGCAGCAGAAAATTATGCAGCAAAATTAATAGAAAAAGGCTATAAGGTTGCAATATGTGAGCAATTAGAAGACCCTAAAACAACAAAAGGAATAGTAAAAAGAGGAGTAATAAGAGTACTTACTCCAGGAACAATAGTAGAATCAAACTTGTTAGAAGAAAAGAAAAACAATTATATAATGAGCATTGTAAAAAGTGGACTATATTTTGGAGTAAGTGTATGTGATATATCAACAGGAGAATTTTACAGTTGTGAGATTAAAGATGAAAACAATTTTGCATTATTATTAGATGAAATTGCAAGATTTACACCATCTGAAATAATAGCTAATTCAATGATGTTTGAATGTCAAGAAGAAATAGACAAAATCTCTGAAAGATTTAATATATATATGAGCAAATTTAGTGATAAATTTTTCTCAGAAGATGTTGGAGATTTACAGTTAGAATATAACATAATAGAAAATAAAAAAGAAGTCCAAAATTTAAAAGAAAGAAAGCTTGCAGTAAAATCTATAAATGCATTAATAGAATATCTTAATGAAACACAAATGACAAGTTTAGAACATATAAACACTATAACAATTTACAATTTATCAAGATATATGACATTAGATATAAATGCAAGAAGAAATCTCGAAATAACAGAAAAGCTTAGAGATAAATCAAAAAAAGGAACATTATTATGGGTATTAGATAAAACATCAACTTCAATGGGAGGACGTTTATTAAGAAGATGGTTAAATGACCCATTAATAGATACAAAAGAAATCCAAGAAAGACTAGAAGCTGTTGAAGAACTAAAAGATAATATAATGATAAGAGGAGATATAACAGAAACACTAAGAAAAGTATATGATATAGAACGTCTTTCAGGTAAAATGACATATGGTAATGCAAATGCAAGAGATATGATAACATTAAGAAATTCATTAGAAAAATTACCAGAAGTAAAGCAAGTTTTATCACAATGTCAAACACCAAAACTAAAAGAACTATATGAAAATTTAGATGAATTACAAGATATGCATAAACTTATAGAAGATTCAATTGTTGAGGATCCTCCATTAACAATAAAAGAAGGCGGAATCATAAAATTAGGATATGATGAAGAAATAGACAAGCTAAAAACAGCTACAACAGAAGGTAAAAATTGGATTATAAAATTAGAGGCAGAAGAAAAAGAAAAAACAGGAATAAAAAACTTAAAAGTAGGATATAACAAAGTTTTTGGCTATTATATAGAAGTTTCAAAATCATATATACCACAAGTCCCAGATAGATTTGTAAGAAAGCAAACATTAACAAATGGAGAAAGATATATAACAGAAGAATTAAAAAATCTAGAAAATCAGATTTTAGGAGCAGAAGATAAGGTTGTAAATCTTGAATATAATGAGTTTGTGAAAATAAGAGAAGAAATAGCTAAAAATATAAAAAGATTACAGAAAACAGCAAATATAGTTTCAACATTGGATGTATTAACTACATTTGCACAAGTTTCAGAAGATATGAATTATTGTAAGCCAATAGTTAATGATGATGGCATAATTGATATAAAAGAAGGTAGACATCCAGTTATTGAAAAAATGGTTGGACCTGGTAACTTTGTACCAAATGATACATATCTTGACAAAGATGGAAACAGATTAGCAATAATAACAGGACCTAATATGGCAGGTAAATCTACATATATGAGGCAAGTTGCATTAATAACATTAATGGCACAAATAGGGTGCTTTGTACCAGCAACACAAGCTACAATAGGAGTTGTAGACAAAATATTCACTAGAATAGGAGCATCAGATGATTTAAGTATGGGACAAAGTACATTCATGGTAGAAATGATGGAAGTTGCAACAATCCTAAAAGAAGCAACACAAAATAGTTTGGTTATATTAGATGAAATCGGAAGAGGAACATCAACATATGATGGATTATCTATTGCATGGGCTGTCGCAGAATTTATTGCTGATAAAGAAAAATGTGGTGCTAAAACATTATTTGCAACACATTATCATGAATTAATAGAATTAGCAGATAAGCAAGAAGGAATAAAAAATTATTCAATAGCTGTAAAAGAAAAGGGAGAAGATATAATCTTTTTAAGAAAGATTGTGGAAGGTGGAACTGATGAAAGCTATGGAATACATGTTGCGAAACTTGCAGGAGTTCCTAAAAATGTAACTAAAAGAGCAAACGAAATACTAAGAAGCCTTGAAAGAAAAAGTATGTTAACAGGTAGAACTGCAGAAAAAGAAAACAAAAAAGTTGTTGAAGGACAAGTTGATATGTTTAACTTTAAATTAGCAGAAGTTGCACATGAAATAGATAAAATTAATTTAAATGAATTGACACCTATAGATGCACTAAATACATTAGTTAAGATAAAGGAGAAAATGAAATAGGTTATGAGTAATAGAAGAAAAAAACAAATGAATACAAGTAATGGAGAAGGCAAAGTTATATATTTGAATTTTATGAATGTTGTATTTACATTTATAATTATTTGGGAAGTAATAACTTTAATAGGATTAATAATTAATCCTCATAGAGAACCAAGTTTATTTGGATTTAAAACATTCCAAATAGTTTCAGGAAGCATGGAACCTGAACTTTCTGTGAATGATATTGTAATAGTTAAAAAAGTAAAACAGAAAAAAATAAAAGAAGGAGACATTATAACATTCAAAAATAGATATGGAGAAATTGTAACACATAGAGTGTATTATGTTGCTAGAAATACACAAAATGACCAGGTTTATGGTACAAAGGGAGATGCAAATAATACAGAAGATGATGGACAAGTATCTTATGAAAATATAGAAGGAAAATATGTAGGAAAAATACCAAGAATAGGCAAGATTTTGAAAAACAAAACAATAGTTATAATTTTAGTTGTAATTCTTTTAATAGCAGTATATATAAATGGAAAGATTAATAAGGCAAAAAGAAGAAGAAAAAGAACAAGAAGAGTATATGAGATGGAAAGAGAAAAAGGCATATAATAAAAAAGAAATAGGAAAATAAAATTTCCTATTTCTTTTTTGGTTTACCTTTAGTTGGATTAACATTATAAACAATGTTAAAACATGAGAATTTATCTAATTCATTTTCATCAAGACAATCAAGATATATATCTAATTCTTTTAAACTTTTACAAGCAGCTATGATAGCAGGATTTAAATTAGATTGGAACATTAACTCAAATCCAAGTTCAATTGCTTCTTTAAGATGACCATGTTCTTTTTTCTTTATTAATTGATATGCTTCTCTAAATCTTGACTTAACAGGATTTTTGAAATTATCTGTAGAAACTATATATTCATTTTGAATTAATTCTTCAACAGAAGCATATTTCTTTTTGCTTTTTTTGTATTGTTTTTCTACCTCAGATAATTTATAAGGAAGGATAACTTGGTTTTTCTCCTCAGATATTATTAATGTATCATTGTCTTTAGTTAAATCAATACCAGAGGTGTTATGAGGTATATCATCAATTGTTGGAAGTTTAATTCCAATTTCACGAGGTTCTTCTTTTTGATGTTCCTCAATTGTAGTATTTTCAGTATTTTCAAGTTCTTCTGATTTTACATCAGTGGTATTAGATGTGTTATTTTCTGAAGTTGTATCATCAGAAACAGATGCAACTTCTGGATTGATTTCTAATTTATTTTCACTTGAAACAGCAACACCAATGCCAACAGGTTCTTTAACAGTATTTGCAACTAGATTTTCTGGTAATGGTTCAGTTGATGAAGGACTTACTGAATATGTCTCAGTAGATGTGGTACTATTTTTTTCGAACTCATCAGAAAAAGTAATTTCGTTTTTATCAACAGAAATACTTAATGCAGAATTGTTAATAGCAATTTCAACAAAGTTTTTGTTACGTCCAATTCTTGAAACATTGATATAACTAGGAACTTCTATAGGCATATTTGTTATTATGTAATATCCACCATTTTCATGAGAAATTAATAAAACATTTTCAGAATTTGAAATCTGAACACCTACAGTTGTTACAGTAAAATTGAAATTATCTTCTTCAATACAAACTGTTGCCTGATTATCCTTAAACAAAACTTTGTAATTGTTTTGAACAGTTGAAATAGCTAGTATATCATTATCTGATTTTGGAAAGAAACATAAAAGGTCTGATGATGTTTTATCTGTGATATCTTTTACATCTCTTGAAACACTTTTCTTTTCTTCTTGTTTTGGAGCATTTGTTTCAGAAACCACTTTTTTAATTTCATTTAATTTTTCAGCATTTTTTGGCGCAACATTAGATGCATTTTTAGAAATATTAGAAAGTTGTTCATAAGAATTTATTGTTTTTTGCATTATTTCTTTAACAATATCTATGTTTTTTTCAACCTTTTCAAACAATTTATTGTATTGCTCAATATTTTGCTTAAGTGAATTTTTCTGTTCTAAAATAATATCTAAAATATTATGCAAGTTTGTTAAGTCTTGTAAATTTATACCAACTTGAAGTTGAGCTGTTTCTAAACTTGCTAATAACATATTTTTAAATACTTCATCATTTGCGAATGTTACTGAAATTTCTTCAACATATGTATTAATATAATCTTTGAACTTATTTTGAGAAAGTTGAAGTTCATTAATTAATTCAATTTCTTTTGTAATAACAGTTGTTAATTGGCTTTGGTTTTCTAGCTTTTTGTTATAATTAATCATAATAATCTCATTCCTTTCACAAGGCATAAACATCATAATTTATGCTCAATCCAGATTATAACATAAATGTGGGAAATTTCCAACGAATTTAATGAAAAAATTAATATATATTTTTAGATTCATAAAAATGGTGAAGAATTTATTAAATAAAAATCATAAAACTCTTGCTATTTTCAAGGACAAATAGTAAAATAGTGGCGAGGAGGGATGAGAATAAATGGTAGAAATATCAACATCAATCTTATCAGTAGAAAAAGGAAAAGAGGCTGAAGTATTTTTTGCATTAGAAAAAGCAAAAACAGATTATTTCCACATAGATGTAATGGATGGAAAGTTCGTTGAAAAAGATACATACCAAAAAATGGTAGAATACAGTAATTACATAAAAAGAATTTCAAACTTACCACTAGATGTGCATTTGATGGTAGAAAATGTAAAAGATGCAATAGAAGATTTTTCGGCAGTAGAACCAAATATAATAACTTTTCATTTAGAAGCATGTAAAACAAAAGAAGAAGTAATGGATAGAATAAAACAAATAAAAGAAAATGGCTCAAGAGTTGGAATAGCAATAAAACCAGAAACAAATATTGAAGAAATATATGAATATTTGCCATATATACATACGTGCTTAGTAATGACAGTTGAACCAGGCAAAGGTGGACAAACATTAATAACAGATATGTTAGCTAAAATTTCTACATTAAAGGCATATGTTGAAAAAAATAATATAGAAATAGACATAGAAGTTGATGGTGGTGTAAATATAAAAACTGCACCAAGAGTTAAAGAAGCAGGCGCTGATATTTTGGTTGCAGGAACAGCCATCTTAAAGGCTAATAATTTTGCTTCAATTATCGACGAGTTGAGGGAGATTGAAAAATAATTAAAGGAGAGAATAAAAATGTTAAACTTGAAATTAAATTTAAATAACACAGGAATAGACGAAAAAGCAATAATGAAATACAAAGGAAGAGTTGAAGAAATACATCAAGAATTACACAACAGAGCATCAGATGAAAAAGACTTTGTTGGATGGATAGATTTGCCAACAAAATATGATAAAGAAGAATTTAAAAGAATAAAAGAATCAGCAAAGAAAATACAAGAAGAATCAGAAGTATTAGTTGTAATAGGAATTGGTGGCTCATATCTAGGAGCTAGAGCAGTTATAGAAAGCTTAACAAGCTCATTTTATAATATGCTACCAGAAAAGAAAAGAAAATTCCCACAAATATTATATGTTGGAAATAATTTAAGTCCAAACTATATAAATGAATTAATTGAAGTGCTTGGAAATAAAGACTTTTCTGTAAATGTAATATCAAAATCTGGAACGACAACAGAGCCAGCAATAGCATTCAGAATTTTCAGAGAAATGTTAGAAAATAGATATGGAATAGATGAAGCAAGAAGCAGAATATATGTTACAACAGATAAAGAAAGAGGAGCATTAAAAACACTTGCAACAAAAGAAGGGTATGAAACATTTGTTATACCAGACAATATCGGAGGCAGATATTCAGTATTAACAGCAGTAGGACTTTTACCAATAGCTGTTGCAGGAATAGATATTGATAAATTAATGGAAGGTGCAAGAGTAGCACAATTAAAATATGAAGATCCAAACTTAAAATATAATATCTGCTATCAATATGCAATTGCAAGAAATATTTTATATAAATTATATAAAAACACAGAAATACTAGTAAATTATGAGCCAAAATTACATTCATTTACAGAGTGGTGGAAACAATTATTTGGCGAAAGTGAAGGAAAAAATCAATTAGGAATATTCCCAGCAGGTGTTGATTTTACAACAGATTTACATTCAATGGGACAATACATTCAAGAAGGTAGAAGAAATCTATTTGAAACAGTATTAAGTATTGAAAAGCCAAACTCAGATATAGAAATAAAAGAAGAAGAAGACAATTTAGACGGATTAAATTATTTATCAGGAAAAACATTAGACTATGTAAATAAAAAAGCAATGGAAGGCACAATTGAGGCACATGTATCAGGTGATGTACCAAACATAGTTATTGAATTACCAGAATTAACAGAAGAAACAATAGGACATTTAATATACTTTTTTGAAAAAGCTTGTGCAATGTCTGGAATGATACTTGGAGTTAACCCATTTAATCAACCAGGTGTTGAAAAATACAAAAAAAACATGTTTAAATTATTAGAAAAACCAGGTTATTAAATCTGGTTTCTAAATACAGAATGTAAGGAACGTGAAGAAAATGGTAGTACAACAAGAATATAGAGTAAGATTATCAGAAGTAGGTAAAGATAATAAAATAACAAATAAAGCAATATTGGGGATATTAGAAGATGTCGCATGTAAGCACTCTGATATAGCGAAATGCGGAGTGCTTGACATTCCACAAACACATTTGACATGGCTTTTATTAGAATGGAATGTTCAAGTAATAAAAAGACCAATGTATGGAGAAACCATAATTGCCAAAACTTGGTCAAAAGAATCAAAGAGATGTTATGCATTTCGTGATTTTGAAGTACTAGATGAAAATGGAAATATCATAATAAAAGCAATTTCAAAATGGGTTTTAATGAATATTGAAAAATGCAGAGTAGAAACAATACAAGAAGAGCTACTAAATAGATATGAACCAGAAATCAATAAAACAGTTTTTGAAGAAGAAGATTTTCCAAAAATAAAAGAGCCAGAGAGTTTTGAAAGAGAAACAATATATCAGGTTAGAAAAGCAGATATAGACATAAATGGACATATGCATAATATAAATTATATCGATTTAGCAAATGAAGCATTGCCAGTAGAAATTACAGTAAATAAACAATTAGATAATTTTAGAATAACATATAAAAAAGAAATAAAACTTGGAGAAAAATTTAGATGTAAATATGCTAGAGTAGAAAATAAAAATATTGTTACAATAAAAAGTGAAGATGATAAAACATTACATGCAATAATTGAGTTACAATAAAAATATTAATTTGTAATAAATATTTCTAAACAGTACTAAATATAATTGCAGATTTATATGTAAAAAAATCAAAAAATAGCAAGAAATTCCTTGCTATTTTTTTAATTGTAGTGTATGATATATAAGTAGAAATAATACCGAACAAAAAGAAAGGGGAACGTGATATGAAGAAAATAATAACTGTAGCAATAATGCTAATTATATTAACAATGTCATTTGGATTAAATAAAGTATATGCAGCTGAAGCTATAATAGATCAACAAAATGAAAGTAAGTTAATAAAAATAAAAGAAAATGCTGCAAAGACTTTAGATGAATATAAAGAGAAATATGGTTCAGATGCATATGGGTTAACAGCATATATTTTAAGTATAATTAGAATATACAGTATCCCATTTTGCTTTTTGGGAATAGCTATTAGTGCAATATATCAATATGTAATAGGAATCAGAAAGCTTGATACACAAGAAAAAGGATTAATTACAATGATATCATTTATAACAATATTAGTAATATGCCAGATATTACCACTTGCATTCGGAATAGTGGTGAAATTTGGAAGGGGGTAACAAATGAAAGTTTTATTTGCAGTAAGTAATGATAAAATGTCAGAATCAATAGTAAGACAATATCAAAAAGAATATAAACAAATAATATCATATAAAAATGTTTATTACTTTAATGCAATATTAAAAGAATTACAAAGAGATAAGACATATGACCGAATAATAATAAGTGAAGATTTAGAGCAATATGTAAACACAAACTATGAGCAAATGGACAAGTTTTTATTTGATAGATTAGATAGTATTAGTGATGAAGCTTCAAACATGAATGGAGAAGACATACCTATTATTTTGATTTGTACAGAAAGAAGAAATAAAGGTGAGCAATTATTAGTAAGATTATTTGGCATTGGGATATATAATGCAATACTTGGAACAGATAGAAGTGTAAATGAAGTATGTAGATTATTAAATAGACCACGTTCTAAAAAAGAAGCAAAAATATATTATAAAATAGATTCAGAAGATGTTACATATGAGAAAAATGATGAAAACGATGTTAGTGAACAAGAAATCCAAAATATATTAGCACATTATAAAAGCTTAGGAAATAATGAAGAAAGATTTGTAGAAAGTTTTAATAGAATAGCAAGCCAATACAATGATACACAATTAAGAGTTATAAGTAAATTTTTACCTTTGAATGTTAAAGCAGTTCTTGAAGCTAATTCTACAAAATATCAAGAAATAAATTCATATAATAATAAAATATCAGATAAAGTCAGAGTAAATAAAAAATCAGAGGCTAAATCAGGCACAAGTGAAGTTCTACTTCAAAATGTAAGAACACCTAAAATGAGTGAACCAGTAGTTGTTCCATCATCAATTGACACAAGCAAAAAGAAAAAAGTAGGTTCAAAATCAAATGCAAATGAAATTAAGAAAGAAGTTGTTAAGTCAATAATAAGACCAGAAAAGATTGAAGAAGTTCCTTTAGATGATATAGAAATAGAAGATATACCAAGTTTTGAAGAAACTGAGGAAACATTTGCACCAACTTTAAACTTTGAGGAAAATAACGAACCAGTAACAATAGAAGAAGAAAAAAAGGTTGAAGAACCAGTTGTTACAGATCCTCCAAAGAGAAAAAGAGGTAGACCAAGAAAAGTAGTTGAAGAACCAGTCGTACAAGCACCAAAAAGAAAAAGAGGTAGACCAAGAAAAGTAGTTGAACCAGTTGTTGAAGAACAAACTGAAAATGCAGTATTACCAGGTATTCAAGAAGAGGATGAAGGGTTTTTACCAGGCATCACTACAACAAATGTACCAAGAGAAGAAAAAGTAGTAACAAACACTAGAACAACACCTATAGAGAAAACAGGTATACCAGGTATAGAAACAAGTCATCCAGAAACATATAATCCTGTTTATGAAGATGAAGAAGATTCTGTATTACCAGGTTTTGAAAATGATGGCGAAATAGAAGAACAATACACAAATGTATTAAAAAATCTAAAAGAAGAAAATGATAATACAACATACAAAGAACCAATAAATGTAGAAGAAAGTCAATATGAAGAATTAGATATTGAAAGACTTTTATCACAAGGACAAAAAATAGTTGCATTTTTAGGAACAAGCAAAAATGGAACATCATTCTTAGTAAACAATGTTGCTGAATTATTATCATCAAATGGAATAGATACAGCCATTTTAGATTTAACACAAAATAGAAATGCATATTATATATATACTAGAAATGAAGATGATTTAAGAGAAAAATCAAACTATTTAATGAGAAACCTAGTTGAAGGTAGAGCAGATGGTTTGAAAGAGCATAGAAATTTAACAATATATACATCAGCATTTGAAAATGATACAGAATTAACAAATGTTGAACCTATTATTGAAACACTTGCAAGAAATCACACAGTAGTTTTATTAGACTGTGATTTTACAACTCCAATGAAATATTTCAAATATGCTCAAGAAATATATCTAGTTCAATCAATGGATATATTAACAATACAACCACTTACAGCATTCTTAAGAAAACTTAGTGATAAAGGTATGCTTGAAGAATCAAAAGTAAGAGTTATATTAAATAAATTTATGAGAACAAAACAAATAAATGAAGAACTACTTATTGGAGGAATATCAATATATAATGATGCATCAATGACAGTTAGAAAAGAGTTATTTAATAGAAGAACAGTACCATATATAACAATCCCATTTGAAATGAAAACATATTTAAGATATTTAGATGGACTAGTAGTATGTGATGTATCACTAAAAGGATATTCAAAAGAATTTATGCAAAGCTTAAAACAATTAGCAAATATGATATATAATCAAGGTGATAAATCAAAGGGAAAGTATAAGCCACCATCAATAAAAAATAATACTTTTTCAACAAATATGAGTGATACTTTAAATCAAATGAGGCAAAGCTATTAGAAATAGGAGGAAATAAAATTGATAATTATAATTGGAATTTTAGTCACAATAATAATTGTATTGTTAATATACAATATGGCAATACATAGAAAAATACAACAATTTAATAATCTAAGTAGACAAGCTAATAATTTGAGGGTATTACAAGACTTCTTAAGTACAGTTGGAGAATGTTCAACAGTTGATGAAAAAATCAGAAAAATTAATGATATATTAATAGAAAAATATGAAATCAAATATTCAACAATAGTAGTATTTGATGGAGCTGAATATCAAGTTAAAGCATCTAATGTTGATGAAAAACATTGGGATACATTAAAAAGACTTCAAGATGTACCAATATTTAGAGACAGCGTTTCAACAGGAAATCCAAAATATGTTACAGTAAATAATGATGCTGAAAGACTACCATATCAACAAATGGAATTTGGTAGAGCAAAATCTGCAATATTTTTCCCAATATATATAGACAATGTATATATTGGGTATTGGATAATTGAAAGTGGAGTTCCACATGATTTTGACAATATAGATACAACAATTTTTGAAGTTGTAAAAGAAAATATTGTATCAGTATTAAGAACTGTGGTACATCAAAAAACATTAGAAGCAATTGTTAGAAAAGACTTATTTACAGGCTTATATTCAGAGGAATATTTGTACACAGAAGGAAAGAAACTTATTGATAAATATACAACATCTGCTGTATGTATGTTTAGAATAACAAATATTGAAGAAATAAATCAAAATTACTCAAGAGAACTTGGAAACCAAGTAATAATAAGAATAAGTGATTATGTAAAAAATAATATATCAAAAGAATATGTATTTATTAGATATATGGGTCCAAAGTTTGTAATAGTATTTTCAGGAGTTGATACAGATTCAGTAACAAGTTTTATTGATGATTTGAAACAAGAAGTGGAAAAAATGAAGATATCATTAAAAAATCCAGATGATAACTTTGAAGAAGTAGAAATAGATGGAGCAAAAAATAAGAAGAAAAAATCAGAGTTAGAAAAAGCACAAGTTAGTCCTAAACTAAACTTTGTATTGACTACATACTATAAAGGTACAGGTATGGAAGAAGTATTGAAAAAATTAGAACAATATATAGATAATGCAAGCAAAAGCGAAAATGATATAACTTGTATATAATCTATAGAAATGGAGGTCAAAATGGATTTTGATAAAACAATGAGTTTCAATTTTGAAAAAGAAAAAAACACAAAAACAAAAGAAATTTTAAAAGAAGTATATGAGGCACTAGTTGAAAAGGGATATAATCCTATAAATCAAATAGTAGGATATATACTATCAGGAGATCCAACATATATAACAAGTCACAAAGAAGCAAGAAGCAAAATAAGACAAATAGAAAGAGATGAATTGTTAGAGATGATGGTAAGAAATTATATTGGATTAGATGAATAGAGGTAAAAATGCGAATATTAGGAATAGATTATGGAGATTCGAGAACTGGAATAGCAATAACAGATGCACTAAATATAACAGTTCAAGGATTAGAAACAATAAATAATAAAGGCTCAGACAAGGTTATTCTTAAGAGGCTTGATGAAATTTTAGAAAAATATGAAGTTGATACAATAGTTGTTGGAAGACCAATAAATATGAATGGTACACCTTCAGAAAGAACTAATATCACAGAAAAGTTTATTCATAAATTAAAATGCAAATATAATAAAATGAAAATTGAAACAGTAGATGAAAGATTAACAACCATTGCGGCACATAAAACAATGAACTTCTTAGAAATAAATAAGAATAAAAAGAAAAATATAGTAGATACTATATCTGCGGTATATATTTTAGAAACATACTTAAATAAAATTCAAAACTAGTTGCAAAAAGTGCAAAAATAGTGTATGATGTTTAAGATTAAAATAAATTGAAAGGAGTAAATAATGGAAGAAGAAGAATTAGATAACATAATAATATTAAATGATGAAGATGGAAATGAAGTTAGATTCGAATTCCTAGATTTAGTAGAACTAGATGAGGAAGAATATGTAGTATTATTACCAGTTTCAGAAGAAGGAGAAGAAGACGAGGGAGAAGTAGTAATATTAAAATTAGAAGACACAGACGAAGATTCAGAAGAAGAATCATATGTAGGTGTTGAAGATGAAGAAATATTAAATAAAGTATTTACAATGTTTAAAGAAAAATATAAAGATGAATTTAATTTTGTAGATGAAGACTAAAAAGTTGGTGTTGGGAGATGGAAATATGTATTTCTACAGCCCAGCACCTTTTTTAACTAGAATTACGCATTGAGAAAGGAATGTGATATAAATGAAAAACTTTTCAACAATATTATTAACAATGTTTATGGTAATGTTTTGGCTATTTAGGGCAATTGTTGCACTATGTACTCAATATTCAATAGATTTACTAGGAATTGTAGCATATAATTTAAATATAGAAATAGCAATTGCATTTATAACAATATTATGTATTATATTAGTAGTAAAAAGAAAATTAATTGGAGCATTATTGTACTTTTTAATTTATGGAGCTTATTTTGGAGAACACTTATTTAATGCTCTTGTACCTTTAATACAAAAACAAACAACATTAACAGTTGATATGAGCATGAATTTATTTTCAGATTTTGTAGGAATTATATTAGCTTTATTTATATTATTTGATATGCTTATTGATAAAAATAGAAAAGCAAACCCAATTGACAAAAAAACAGACTGGTATTTTAAAAATCAAAAATATGAAGATGAATTAAATGCAAGAGATAAGAGAGAAGATAATAATGAATACAAATATTATTAATAAAAAAAAGATATTAATCGTAGAAGATGAAAATGTTATTAGAAATGAGTTAAAAACATTACTGAAGAACTCAGGCTATGAAGTATTAGCGCTAGAAAATTTTCATAATGCAAAAGAGGATATTTTGAATGAAAAGCCTGATTTGATTTTACTTGATATAAACATACCTAATATAAATGGGGAAATTTTGCTAAAAGAAATAAGAAAAGAATCAAATGTACCTGTTATTATGGTCACAAGTAGAGCAGGAGAAGTAGATGAAGTACTTTCCATTTCATATGGTGCAGATGATTATATTACAAAACCATATAATCCAACTATTTTGTTGTTAAGGATACAAAATATATTTAAGCGAATGAAAAATAACAGAGATGATATTTTTTATGATGATATAATAGTAAATCCACAAAAAGGCATACTAGAACAAAATGGAAAAATCATAGAACTTACTAAAAATGAAATGATAATATTTACATATTTATTAAGTAATCGTGGAAAAATTGTTACTCGAGATGATTTAATGACAGAATTATGGAATAATAATGAATTTATAAATGATAATGCTTTAACTGTTAATATCAGCAGATTAAGAAGTAAATTACAAGACTTTGGAATTAAAGATAAAATAGAAACAAGAAAAGGACAAGGTTATAAATTATTATGAAACTAGGGGAATATTTATTAGATAAGACACCACAAATAGTCATATCAATAATTGGGTATGTTATTACCATTTTTCTATTAAATGCTTTTAAAGTGGGGAATGATTTAAAAATAGCAATAACAATTATATTTATAATAGTGGTTTTACTCAACATATTTATTGAATATTTTAGAAAACATAAATTTTATATAAATTTATTAAATATACTTGAAACATTAGACAAAAAATATTTAATTTTAGAGATGATAAATAAACCTAATTTTTATGAAGGAGAAATATTTTATCAAACTCTTTATGAAATAAATAAATCAATGATTGAAAATGTAAAAGAATATAATTTAAGTATCACAGATTTTAAAGAATATGTGGAAATGTGGATTCATGAAGTAAAAATACCAATATCTAGTTTGACTTTACTAAATCATAATCATCAAAACCAGCTTGACAAAAGATATATAGAACAAATTAGAAGATTGGATAATTATATAGATCAGATTTTATATTATGTAAGAAGCGAAAATGCAGAAAAAGATTATATTATAAAAGAAAAAGATTTACGAGAAATAATAAAAAATGTTGCATTAAAAAATAAAGATGATTTATTAGAAAATAATGTTAGTATAGATGTTGACATTCATAATGAAAAAGTGTTAACAGATGCTAAATGGTTAGAATTTATTTTAAATCAGATTATAAATAATAGTATTAAATACAAGAAAAATAATGTGGACTCATATATAAAAATAACTTCAGAAGAAGATAAAAATCAGATATATTTAAGTATTTATGATAATGGAATTGGCATTCCAGAAAAAGATATATCAAGAGTTTTTGATAAATCATTTACTGGAGAGAATGGAAGGACACTAGCAAAATCAACAGGAATGGGACTTTATATTGCAAAGAAATTGTGTAACAAACTAGGACATAAAATAATTATCGAATCTAAAATACAAGAATATACAAAAGTTACAATTATTTTTTCTAAAAATGACTTTTACAAAATTAAAGATTAGTCTTTCAAAAAGTATGGTATATTACAAAATTGTAATGTTCTGTAATATTAGAATAGCGACTAATCTTTATTTTTATATTACAATATAAACAGTATTGAAAAAGAATTACATGTTATAGCTGGATTTTGAAATTTTTCAATAAAAACAAAGACAAGAAAGGAAGGAAAAAATATTGAACATTTTAAAAATTGATAAAATTGAAAAATATTATGGCAGTAAATCAAGTCTAACAAAAGCTATTGATAATATATCTTTTGATGTTGAAAAAGGAGAGTTTGTTGCTATAATGGGAGCAAGTGGCTCTGGAAAAACTACACTTTTAAATTGTATTTCTACTATTGATAAAGTTACATCAGGACATATTTATGTGGGTGATAAAGATATTACTAGATTAAAAGGAAACAGTTTAAATAAATTTAGAAGAGAAGAGTTAGGATTTATCTTTCAAGATTTTAATTTACTTGATACATTAACTGCTTATGAAAATATTGCTTTAGCATTATCTATCCAAAATGTACCTGCAAAAGAAATAGAGGAGAGAATTAAAAAAGTAGCAAAAGAACTTGATATTGTTAAAGTTTTAGAAAAATATCCATATCAAATGAGTGGAGGTCAAAAACAGAGAGTTGCTTCAGCAAGAGCAATTATCACTAATCCGAAATTAATACTTGCAGATGAACCAACAGGAGCACTTGATTCAAAATCAGCAAAAATGTTATTGGAACAATTTGAATATTTAAATAAAACAATTCATGCAACTATTCTTATGGTTACACATGACGCATTTACAGCAAGTTATGCAACAAGAGTTATTTTTATCAAAGATGGTAAAATTTTTAACGAAATACATAAAGGCACAGATACAAGAAAAGAATTTTTTGATAAAATCATTGATGTTGTAACACTTCTTGGAGGAGATTTAAATGATGCTCTTTAAATTATCATTAAAAAACATCAGTAAGAGTATAAAAGATTATACCATCTATTTTTTTACTCTTATACTTGGTGTTGCAATATTTTACGTATTTAATGCTATAGATGACCAAACAGTAATGCTAAATGTATCATCATCTACTTATGATATTATAAAATTAATGACATCAATGCTTTCAGGAGTTAGTGTATTTGTATCATTCATACTTGCATTTTTAATTATTTATGCAAGCA
Organism: uncultured Clostridia bacterium; assembly: GCA_934184665.1. Taxonomy (GTDB): domain Bacteria; phylum Bacillota; class Clostridia; order TANB77; family CAG-508; genus CAG-269. The sequence continues at coordinate 21,920 of CAKPSX010000002.1, forward strand.
GATTCTTAATAAAAAGAAGAAATAAAGAATTTGGAATATACTTAACACTTGGAATGAGTAAAAGAAAAATATCATTAATATTATTTTTTGAAACATTACTTATTGGAATATTATCTTTAGGTGTGGGAATTGGAATAGGATTTTTACTATCACAACTAATGAGCATATTAGTTGCTAACATGTTTGAAGCAGATTTAACAAAATTTAAATTTATTTTTTCATCAAGTGCATGTATAAAAACATTAATATATTTTAGTATTATGTATTTAGTTGTTATGATATTTAACACAATAAATATTAGCAAATGTAAACTTATTGATTTACTACATGCGAATAAAAAATCTGAGAAAATAAAACTTAAAAATCCTTGGCTTTGTGTAATAGTGTTTATTATTTCAGCATGTGCCTTAGGATATGCCTATTATATGGTAACAGGTGGTATAGAAATTAGTTTGACAAATGCTAACTCAATTCTTATACCAATAGGAATTGGGTCAGTATCAACATTTTTTATATTTTGGTCTTTATCAGGATTAATTTTAAAAATATTTATGAGTATGAAAAAGACATATTATAAAGGGTTAAATAGTTTTACATTAAGACAGTTTTCAAGCAAAATAAATACAACAGTATTTTCAATGACAGTAATATGTTTAATGCTATTTATAACAATATGTGTGCTATCAAGTGCATTGTCAATGAAAAATTCTATGACAGAGAATTTAAAAACATTAGTACCTGCTGACATTGAAATAACTAAAAAACTAAACATTTCAGATGATAACAAGTATTCAAAAGAGAAAATAGAAGATTCAAAAATCAGTTTAAGAGAAAGTTTAGATAAATTGAATTTTGATGTAAACAACAATTTTAAAGATATAGTTGAATTTAATACTTATGCAACAAATGAACTAACAGTAAAAGACACAATAGGAGAGTATTATAATGAGGCTAAAGAGAAATATCCATTTTTAATGTATGATAATACTGAAACAATGATTAAAATAAGTGATTACAATAAAATGGCAAAAATGTTTAATTTAGAAGAATATTCCTTAAACTCAGACGAGTATATAGTTGTATCAAACTACAAAGGATGGTCTGAAATAAGAGATGAAGGATTAAAATTAAGTACTAATATAACAATAAAAGGCAATAGTTATAAACCTAAATTTACAAAATGCGTAGATGGTTTTTATGAAATGAATGCAAGTTATTTTAATATTGGATTTTTCGTAGTACCAGATGATGCTGTCACAGATTCAATGAAAGAAACAGGAATTATGATTGCAAACTATAAAGCAAATAGTGCTGAAGGAAAAAGAAGTATAGAAGACAAAGTTTTAGATATAGAAAAAGATGAGTATGCAAAAAATACAACACTTGAGGCAAGAACAAAACTATATATTGCAGAGGCAAGTGTTGGATTGGGTGGAATGGTAACATTTATAGGACTTTATTTGGGAATAATATTCTTAATATCTTGTGCAGCAATATTAGCATTAAAAGAATTATCAGAATCAAGTGACAATGTAGAAAAATTTAACATGTTGAGAAGAATTGGTGTTGATGAAAAAATGATAAATAATGCACTATTCAGACAGATTGGAATTTTCTTTATGTTTCCACTCTTAATAGCAATTATACATTCTATATTTGGTATAAAATTCTGTAATTATATATTAAGTACTTTTGGTAATGAACAACTATTGCAATCAATAATTGCAACAGCAATATTTATAATAATTATATATGGTGGCTATTTCTTGGTTACTTATTCATGTAGTAAAAATATAATCAAGGAAAATAGATGAAAAGTATGACTTTCCTATTATATAAAAAGAGCCCCCTCCACAAATAGTGAAGGGGGTTGAATCTTATACGAAAGGCTTGGGGTCGTAGCTCTTCAGATTGGCAATTATATCCGACTGGGTATACTTGCCTTCACGAAAGGCCTTCAGAGAGGTCTTCAGAATTGCAGAGTTGCGTTTGCAGCACTCTTCCCAGAAGACCGTGAGCAGCTTCCCACGGATGCCAAGATCGTCCATGAAGGGAAGATCACGGAACACTGAGTGTTCGAAAGTAAGCATCCGCAGTACAGTCTTCTCAACAGACGGATCGCCTTCTGAGATAATTTCAAGGACCTTGTTGAACGACATTCCAGGATGGATACGACTAGTAGACTTACACATAAGGTTCTCCTTTTTACTTTTATGCAAAGGCAATGCCAATGCAAATAAAAGTGGTATAATTGTTTAACTCGCTATACCTACGAGAGATATTTTTATTATACCATACTTTACATAAAGTGTCAAATAATTGCAAAAAATTTCTTGCCAGATTATTGACAAATACTAGCAAGAAACTTCAAATTCTACTTATTTATTCTATTTTTCGAGGTTTTAATCAACTATCATTGGACCGATTTCTGTAACAGTACCAGCACCTAAAGTAAGAACAATATCATTTGGTTTTACATTTTCTTTTAAGTAAGAAGCACAATCTTTAAGTGAAGATATATAAATTGCTGGTTTACCTAATTTAACAATTTCATCAACTAAATCTTTTGAAGATATATCATATGTATTAGTTTCTCTTGCAGCATATATATCTGTAACTATGATATTATCAAAACCAAGTAAGGCATTAGCAAAATCATGTAATAAATTAAAAGTTCTACTATATGTATGAGGTTGGAAAACTACCCATGATTTATTATATTTTTTATTAGATAATGCTTTAGCTGTTGCAAGAATTTCAGTAGGGTGATGACCATAATCGTCATAAACATTTGCACCATTAACAGTACCTTTAAATTCAAACCTTCTATCAGCACCTTTGAATTTTGCAAGAGCAATTTTCATTGGTTCTTTTCCGATTCCATATGCATCACATAAAGCAATACAAGCTAATGAGTTTAAAACATTATGCATACCTGGAATAGAAAGCTTAAAATGTTCATAAAATTCATTTTTCTTATAAACATCGAATTCTGCAAAACCATCAGCATTAAAAGTTATATTTTGTGCAGAAAAATCAACATCTTTATTATTAATACCATATTTTATACAAGGTGCTTTTGAATATTTAGGTAATTCAAGACAATTTTCATCATCAGCATTAATAATTAAATGACCATCTTCTGGCAATAATTTTACATATTTTATAAAAGCTTTTTTTATATTTTCTATATTTTTATAATAATCTAAGTGGTCATTATCAATATTTAAAATAATTTCAGATTTAGGGCTAAATTTTAAAAAGCTTTCAACATATTCACATGCTTCTATAATAAAATCTTCGCTATTACCAACTCTATAATTTCCATGAAGTTCTGGAATTATTGCTCCAACCTGAATGCTTGGATTTTTATTTGCTTCAACAAAACATAAAGATACAAGTGATGTTGTAGTTGTTTTACCATGTGTTCCAGAAATGGCTATAGTATTTTTATAACATCTTGTAATTTCTCCAAGAAAAGTAGACCTCTCGATTACAGGAATACCAAGTTCTTTGGCATGTACAAGTTCTACGTTGTCATCATGAACAGCAGCAGTATAAACAACACAATCTGCACCTTCAACATTTTTTGCATCATGGCCTATGTATATTTTAATTCCAGCATTTCTTAATGTATGTAAAATATCAGAATCAACATTATTACTTCCAGATATAGAAAACCCCCAATTTAAAAGTATTTCTGCGATTCCGCTCATACTAACTCCGCCGATTCCAATCATATGTATTTTTTTATATTTCTCTATATTATTAATGTTTGGCATTATAAACACTCCTCATAATTTGATAAATAAGATTATATACTTATATAATGCAAATTTCAAGTTTTTTGTTCCAATATTTTAAAAAATTTCACAATAAATTCACAATTCAAAACAAGAATATCACTTGAAAAAAAACATAAAATATGTTATATTAGGGGAGAATTTATTATTTAAGGAGACTAGTCATGAAAGAAGTAATACATATAGGGATGGATGTTGGTTCAACAACAGTTAAAATAGTTGTAATGAACGAAAAATTAGAAGAAATCTATTCATCTTATGAAAGACACTTTTCAGATACAAAAAACACTGTATGCAAAGTGTTAGAAGATTTAATAGAAAAATATAAAGATAATGAATATACAATAGCATTAACTGGCTCAGGGGCTATGAGTACAGCTAAATTTTTAGATGTTCCATTTATACAAGAAGTTGTATCATGTAAAAGAGCAGTTGAGAAATATATACCACAAACAGATGTAGTAATTGAATTAGGTGGGGAAGATGCTAAAATAATTTATTTTGGTAAATCAATAGAACAACGTATGAACGGAACATGTGCAGGTGGAACAGGTGCATTTTTAGACCAAATGGCATCATTATTAAACACAGATACAGCAGGTTTAAATGAATTAGCAAAAAACTACCAAACAATATATCCAATAGCATCAAGATGTGGTGTTTTTGCTAAAACAGATGTACAACCTCTATTAAATGAAGGTGCAGCAAAAGAAGATATTGCTGTGTCAATTTTCCAAGCAGTAGTAAATCAAACAATAAGTGGTTTAGCATGTGGTAGACCCATAAGAGGAAATGTAGCGTTTTTAGGAGGACCTTTAAACTATTTATCAGAATTAAGAAAAAGATTTATTGAAACTCTAAATTTAACACCAGAGCAAACAATAGTACCAGAAGAGGCACATTTGTTAGTTGCAAAAGGTGCATGCCTAGATGCAAAAGATATGAAACCAATAACTGTAGAAAAATTAAAAAGCAAAATACAAGTATTAAAAGTATCAAAAGACACAACAACAGAGCCTTTAAAACCACTATTTACAACAAATGTAGAATATGAGGAATTTAAAAATAGACATGCAAAAGCACAAGTGCCAAAGAAACCATTATCAGAACATAAAGGAGATTGTTTTGTAGGAATAGATGCAGGTTCTACAACATCAAAATTGGTATTAACAGATAGAGAAGGAACATTATTATATTCAGCATATAAAAGCAATGAAGGTAAGCCACTAGAAAGTGTTATAGAAATGTTAAAAGAATTATATTCTGTATTACCACAAGATGCAGTTATAAGATATAGTGGTGTAACAGGATATGGTGAGAAACTAATACAAACAGCATTAAATGTAGATTTAAATGAGATAGAAACAATAGCACATTATACAGCTGCTAAAAAGTTTGAACCAAAAGTAACAAGTATAGTTGACATCGGTGGTCAAGACATGAAATACATAAAATTAAAAAATAACACAATAGACAATATCATGTTAAATGAAGCATGCTCATCAGGTTGTGGTTCATTTATCGAAACATTTGCAAAAAGTTTAAATTTAGATATAACTGAATTCGTAAATGAAGCACTTGAAGCTAAAAATCCAGTTGATTTAGGCTCAAGATGTACTGTATTTATGAACTCAAAAATCAAACAAGCACAAAAAGAAGGATATTCAGTAGGTGATATATCAGCTGGTTTATCATATTCAGTAATAAAAAATGCAATACAAAAAGTAATGAAAATAAGAGATGTAAAAAAATTAGGTAGCCATATAGTTGTTCAAGGAGGAACATTCTATAATGAAGCTGTACTTAGAGCATTTGAATTAATAGTTGGTAGAAATGTTATAAGACCAGATATTGCAGGGCTTATGGGAGCATATGGAATGGCATTACTTGCATGTGAACAATATGAAGCAAATATGGATATGGAATATAAATCAACATTAGCTACAGTTGAACAGATAGATAAATTAGATATAAAAGTTACACATACAAGATGTAATGGATGTGAAAACCATTGTCAATTAACAATAAACAAATTTAGTAATGGAAAAAGATATATATCAGGAAATAGATGTGAAAAAGGAGAAGGAATAATAAACAAAAATAGTGAACTTCCTAACTTAGTAAAATACAAATATAATAGAATATTTGGTTATACTCCATTAGAAGAAAAAGATGCACCAAGAGGAACAATAGGAATACCAAGAGTACTAAACATGTATGAAGATTATCCATTCTGGTTTACACTATTAACTGAATTAGGATTTAGAGTAATAATATCAGAAAAAAGTACAAGAAAAATATATGAAAAAGGTATGGAATCAATGCCATCTGAATCTGTATGTTATCCAGCAAAATTATCACATGGACATGTAATAAGCTTAATACAAAAAGGAATAAAAACAATATTTTATCCATGTATGCCATATTCAAGAAAAGAATATCAAGATGCAAATAATAGATATAATTGCCCAATTGTAATATCATATTCAGAAGTGTTAAAAAATAATGTAGAAGAACTAAAAACAGAAAATATAAAATTCATAAATCCATTTTTACCATTTGAGCCAAAAAGATTAATGCAAAGAATGCTAGAATTGGAAGAATTTAAAGAATATAAATTCACCAAAAAAGAGCTAAAAAATGCTATAGAAAAAGCAGAGGCAGAATATCAAAAATGTAGACAAGATATTCATGATAAAGGAAAAGAAACACTTGAATATATTGAGAAAAATAAATTAAAAGGAATTGTATTAGCAGGTAGACCATATCACATAGACCCAGAAATAAATCATGGTATTGATACATTAATAACAAGTTTAGGAATGTGTGTATTAACAGAGGATAGTGTTGCAGATAAAACATTACCAGAAAGACCATTACGTGTTGTAGATCAATGGATGTTCCATTCAAGATTATATGCAGCAGCTGATTTTGTGGGTAGACATGACAACCTTGAACTTGTACAAATAAACTCATTTGGTTGTGGCGTTGATGCTGTTACAACAGACCAAGTTGAAGAGATTTTAACAAGTTTTGATAAAATGTACACATTAATAAAAATAGATGAAGTAAACAATCTAGGAGCTGTAAGAATAAGACTTCGTTCACTATTAGCGAGTATAAATAAAAGATTAAAAGAAAAAAATCCTCAAAAAGGTGATGGAATCTATAAATTAGAAAGAATACCATTTACTGAAGAAATGAAAAAAGAATATACAATATTAATACCACAAATGGCACCAATACATTTTGAATTTATAGAGCCAGTACTTCAAAGTGAAGGATATAAAGCTAAATTATTAAGAGAATGTACACAAAAAACAATAGAAACAGGTTTAAAATATGTAAATAATGATGCATGTTATCCATCAATAATAACAACAGGACAAATGATAGAGGCATTAGAATCAGGAGAATATGACTTAGACAAAACAGCATTAATAATGTCACAAACAGGTGGAGGCTGTAGAGCTACAAATTACATAGGATTTATAAGAAAAGCATTAAAAGATGCTGGACTTGAAAAAATTCCTGTAATATCATTTAATGTTGTTGGAATGGAGAAAAACCCAGGCTTTAAGTTAACAATTCCACTAATAGAAAAATTAGTAAAAGCAATGGTGTTTGCGGATTTATTACAAAAAATGTTATATAGAAATAGACCTTATGAGAAAAATAAGGGCGAAACAGAAAAACTATTTAATGAGTGGATGGAAAAAGCAAAAGAAATTACTGTAAGAAATAAATCAAAAGAATTTTCAAAAACTATTCATCAAATAGTAGAGGACTTTGAAAAAATAGAATTAGATGAGACAGTCCAAAAACCAAAAGTAGGAATTGTTGGAGAAATATTAATAAAATATCATCCATTTGGAAATAATTATGTTGCAAACTTGCTAGAAAAAGAAGGAGCAGAAGTTATACTTCCAGACTTCTTAGGATTTGTAAAATTTATTGCAAGTAATAAAGTAATATCAAACCAAATGTTAAAAAATGATAACAAAAAAGCTGCAATATTTAAGTTTGCTATAAAATTAATTGATTTAATGGAAAAAGATACAAGAAAAGCATTAGCAAAATCTAAAAAAGGGTATTTACCAACATCAGATATTTGGCATTTAGCAGATAATGTTAAATCAGTATTATCTACTGGAAATCAAACAGGAGAAGGATGGTTCCTAACAGCAGAAATGCTTGAATATATGGAAAATGGAATTCCAAATATAGTATGTGTTCAACCATTTGCATGTTTACCAAACCATGTAGTTGGAAAAGGTGTAATAAAAACAATAAGAGATATGTATCCAGAGGCAAATATTGTACCTGTTGATTATGACCCAGGAGCAAGTGAAGCAAACCAAACAAACAGAATAAAACTTCTTATGACTGTTGCAAAAGATAATCTTAAATTGGAACAGAAAAAGAAAAAAGCACTTGAAAATGAAAATAATGATGAGAAAATATTAGAAAAAGAAAAGACAACAGTTTAAGACTGATAATAAATACAACTTTGGCATGAAAAACAAGATTTTCTTAGCCAAAGTTGTGTCCCAGTAAAGAAAGGAAGAAACACAAATGCTAATAGAAATAGAAAAATATATAATATTATTTTTTATATATTCATTTGCAGGTTGGGTTATGGAATCTGTAGGTGATTCAATTAAGAAGAAGAGATTTGTAAATAGAGGTTTTTTAATAGGACCATATTGCCCTATTTATGGAACAGGAGTTGTTTTAATAACAATATTGTTAAAAAAGTATGCAGATGATATTTGGGTAACATTTTTTATGTCAGTAGTAATATGTGGAACTTTGGAGTATTTAACAAGTTATTTTATGGAAAAAATATTTAATGCAAGATGGTGGGATTATAGTAATAAAAAATTTAATATAAATGGTAGAATATGTCTAGAAACACTTGTGCCATTTGGAATTGCAGGAACATTTATTATATATGTCGCAAATCCATTTTTACTTAAATATATAAATATGATTCCACAAACAGTAATGAATGTTTTAATAATTGCGTTTTTAGTAATTTATTTTATAGATGTAATTGTATCATTTAAAATAATCCTTAACTTAAAAGAGATGTCTAAAGAATTTAAAGACAATACAGTTGAGATATCTGATAGAGTTAAAAAGATTATTAGAAAGAAATATAGAGGATATAGAAGACTTGTTCATGCTTTCCCTAAAATTAAAGAAACTGTTGTATATAGCAAATGGGAAGATATGAAGAAAAAGATAGGGGAATCAAAAGAAGAGATTGCTAACAAAATAGATAATTCAAAACAAGAGCTTAGAAATAAAATTGATTCTTCAAAAACAGAAATAAAAATGAAAATACAAGACACAAAAAATAAAAACCAAACTCCAAAAGAAGAAAAAAACAAAGAAAATGAAAATAATTAATAAAGAGGCTACTACAAAGTAGTCTCTTTTAATGTAACAATTGTAACACCCATTTCGCCTTCTCCAAAAGTTCCTAATCTATATGAAGCTACAATTTTATTAGTTTTTAAATATGAGTGAATTCCTTTTCTTAATGCACCAGTTCCTTTTCCATGAACAATGCGTATTGTATATAATTTTGAAATCAAACAATCATCTAAATATTTATCTATTATAGGTATTGCTTCATCAACAGTAAGACCAATAACATTAATTTCAGGCTTTATAAATTGAGATTTCGCAGAAGTTTTAGTATAAGAAAAATCTTTCTCTTTTGCTTTAGAGTGTGCGGGTTGCAAATATTTTATATTAACTTTCATTTTAATTACACCAACTTGAACTTGGACAGTGTCATCTTTTGAAATATTTGATAAAATGACACCATCAGAATTTAAGTTAGAAACAAAAACATTCATATTAGGCTTTATATCTTCACGTGGTATGGTAGTTTTTTCTGGTTCATTTTGAGTATCATTATTTGCACTAAGTGAAGTTATTTTTTCATTTAAATTATTTCTGAGTTTATTTGCTTCAGAAGCAGAATTAGTAAAATTGATGTTTTTAATTAATTCATTTGCAGTCTCTTTGGCATCAAGTAAAATCTGCTTTGCTTCTAATTTAGCAGAATCTATTAATTCTTTTTCTTTTGCAATAATATCAGAATTTTGTGTCTTAATATTTTTCTTTAATTCTTCAACTTCTTTAAGAGTAATATCAATTTTATTCTTTTCATTTTCAATCTTGATTTTTTCATCATAAATATTTTTTAATAAATCTTCAAAATTTACAATATTTTTATCCATCATAGAAGAAGCATTTTTTATAATATTTTCATTTAAGCCAAGTTTTCTACTAATTGCAAAAGCATTACTTTTACCAGGAATACCTATAAGAAGTCTGTATGTTGGTTTTAAACTTTCTATATCAAACTCAACACTTGCATTTTTAAAATTAGGTGTGACTAATGCATACTTTTTAAGTTCTTGATAATGTGAAGTGGAAACAGTAATAGCTCCAAGTTCAGCAAAATATTGTAAAATACTAATTGCTAAATTAGCACCTTCTAATGGATCTGTTCCAGAGCCCAATTCGTCTAAAAGAATAAGACTATTTTCTGTTGCTTTGTGAATGATTTTTACAATATTACTTATGTGTGCAGAAAATGTACTTAAAGATTCACTAATACTTTGTTCATCTCCAATATCTGCAAAAATATTATCAAAAACATATATGCTTGAATTTTCGTCAGCTGGAATATTTAATCCACTACATGCCATTACAGTTAAAAGTCCTACTGTTTTTAATGTTACAGTTTTACCACCGGCATTTGGACCTGTTATAACAAGATTTGAAAAATCTTTTCCTAATTTAATAGATATAGGTACAACAAGTTCTTGATTAATAAGCGGATGTTTTGCATTTTTCAATTCTATAACTTTTTCAGTGCTTACTATAGGAGTAGTGCAATGCAATTTAAGAGAATATCTCGATTTTGCAAATATAAAATCAAGTTTACCAATTAAATTAACATTAGACTCAAGTTCTGAAGTATGAGGATATAGTAAACCACTTAAATTTTGTAAAATTCTATCAATTTCAAGTTCTTCTTCAATATTTAAGTTAGATATTTCATTATTTAATTCAAAAACAGATATTGGCTCAACAAAAACAGTAGAACCACTACTAGAAATATCATGTATAAACCCTTTTATATTACTGCGATATTCTTCTTTAACAGGGATAACAAAACGATTATTACGAATAGTAACAAGGCTTTCTTGAATGTATTTAGAATATGCAGAAGAATGTAAAATTGAATTTAATTTTGCACGAATATCTTGCTCAATTTTTCTTTTCTTTCTTCTTATATCTTGTAATTTACTTGAAGCAGAATCAGCAATAGTATTTTCATCAATAATTGATTTTGAAAGTATTGATACAATACTTGGATTCATATATAAGTCTTCAAAATATGGTCTTATAAATTCAAAACTTTCATCCTCAAGATAATCTTTGTTAAAATAATTTTTTAAATTAGCAGAAATTTTAAGAATGTTTTGAATTTCAAGTAAAGCTTTTATGCTGAGAATACCATTACTATCTAAAATCTTTAAATATACTGAAATATCAGCAATTTCATCTAAAGGTGGAGTGCTATTTCTTTGGATAAGTATTACACCTTGACTTGTTTCATTTAATGTTTCTTTTACATAATCAATATCATTTGATGGTCGAAGTTCAGAAACATAATTTTTACCTATATATGTTTTACAATAGCTTGATAAATTTTCTAAAATTTTATCAAACTCTAATTTTAATAAATTATTGTCCATAATAAAATTCATTCCTTTTACTGTATGATTTATATTGTTTATTATACAAACTTTTTGGTATTTTATCAATATAAAAAGATTGATTTTTCAATATATGTGGTATATAATAATTAAACTGGAAAGGTAACAATAAAATAGATTAAAATAATGTTGGAAAAGAATTAAATTTTGGCAAGGAAGATTTTATTTAAAAGGCAAGGGCGCATATAAAGATATGTAACCGCGTTTTAAATGAAATCTGACGCTGTTCAAAATTGTAATTATTTCCTAACACAAAGAGGAGAATGAAAATGAAAAGATGCAAAGGAATAAGCATGATATCACTAACAGTAGCAGTATGTATTTTACTAATATTATCATCAATGTTAATATATAATGCAGAATCTGGAATTAAAATAAAAAAATTAGAAATGATGAAAAGAGATATAGAATTATTAGATGGAAAGATAAACTCATATTATGCAAAATATGATGACATTCCAGTTGGAATAAAATATACAAATACATCATTATTAGATAAAATAAAATTATCAGGGCAAATAGAACAGGAAGATAATGATATTTATTATGTTATTGATTTAAATAAATTAGATGGAATTACTTTAAACTATGGAAAAGAATTTAGCAATATAAATTCAGAAGCAGATATAGCAAATAATGATGATATATATATAATTAATGAACAAAGCCATAGTATTTATTATGTTAGAGGGATTGAGATGGACAATGCATGGTATTATACAGATACTTCGAAATAAAAAATTAAACAAAATTTGTCAAAAACTTGCCAAATGGAGCAAATAAGGTTATAATAAGGGCATAACCCAAAACAAAAATGAAAGGAGCGATTTTTATGGAAATAAAAATAACAGGAAAGGAACTTAAGATAACAGATGCAATCAATGAATATGTAGAAAGAAAACTTGAAAGAATAGATAAGTATTTCGAAAATGCATCAGCAGAAGTAACTGTAAGAACAGAAAGAACAGCACAAATAGCTGAAATAGTTGTATCAGCTAATGGAGAATTCTACAGAGCTGTAACAGAAGACAAAGACCTATATGCATCTATAGATAAAGATATAGATATATTAGAAGGACAAATTAGAAAAGCAAAAACAAGAAGAGAAAAAATGCTAAAAGATTCTACATTAAAAGTATTAGAAGTAGAACAACCTAGAAATGAAATAAAAGATGAAATATTAAAAGTAGAATATTATGACATAAAACCAATGACACCAGAAGATGCAAAATTAAAATTACAAGAAAGACCAACACAATTATTTATAACATTTGTAAATGTTGAAACAGGTAAAGTAAATGTTATTCATAAATTAAAAGACGGAAAAAATTATGGAATAATAGAACCAGAAGCATAGATTATTTGTTGAAACAACTCAATATAAATGGAGAAAATAAATGCAAAAAAAGAAAAAAAGAGTGCTATTTATATCAAGCACAGGTGGACATTTTAGTGAACTACAACAATTAAGCCCATTGTTTGAAGAGTATGATTATCATATAATAACAGAAAAAGATAATACAACAAAAAATTTAAAAGAAAAATATGGTGATAGAATATCATATCTTCCATATGGAACAAGGCAAAAATTGTTTAAATATATATTTACATATTTATATTTATGTTTAAAAACAATATATTTATATTTTAAAATAAGACCTAAATATATAGTAACAACAGGTACACATACAGCAGGACCAATGTGCTATTTAGGTAAATTATTTAGAAGTAAAATAATATATATAGAAACATTTGCAAACAGAAATAGAAAAACTGTAACTGGAAAATTAATATATCCAATAGCAGATTTATTTATTGTTCAATGGGAAGAAATGCTAGAATTATATCCAAAAGCAGTATATGGAGGTGCTATTTATTAATGATATTAGTTTTACTAGGAACACAAAATAATAGTTTTCATAGATTGCTAGAAGAAATACAAAAAAATATAGATGATGGGAACATTAAAGAAAAAGTAGTAGTTCAAGCAGGTTATACAAAGTTTGAATCTAAAGATATGACTATATATAATCAATTACCAAAAGAGCAGTTACAAGAACTTATAAAAGAAGCGGACTTAATAATAACACATGGAGGAGTTGGTTCAATAATAAGTTCCATAACAAATGGCAAAAAGGTAATAGCAGTTCCTCGCTTACAAAAATATAAGGAACATGTAAATGACCATCAATTAGATATAATAAATTCTTTTAATGAAAGTGGATATATAATCGGAATCCATGGTGTTGAAGAATTAAAAGAAGCACTAAAAAAGGTTCCAGATTTTGAACCTAAAGAATATGTTCAAAATACAGGAAATATAATAAAAATAATAAAAGATTTTATTGATAATAACTAAAAAAGTTACTTCCTTTGAGAAGTAACTTTTTTGAGGTTGATAATTCATAAAACTACTAAAAAAATGTAATAATTAGGCGTTCAGTATTGAGAAATCTTGCAATTTGTGATATAAAACATAATGAAAGAAAAAACGAGGAGCTGAATAATAAATGGCAAATAAATTAGATATGAAGTCAATGGATATTAAAGAAGAAAATATAAGAAAAATAGGAAAGATATTCCCAAACTGTGTAGCTGAAACAGAGGATGGGTTAAAAATAGATTATGATGTTTTAAAACAAGAATTGTCAAATGATATTGTTGAAGGAAATAAAGAAAAATATCAATTAACATGGGCAGGAAAAAATGAATCAGTAGTAAATGCATATAAGGCAACAGAGAAAACATTAAGACCATTAAAAGATAAATCTGTAAATTTTGATGAAACAGAAAATGTTTATATTGAAGGAGACAATTTAGAAACTTTAAAAATATTGTTAGAATCATATTTAAATAAAATAAAAGTTATATATATTGACCCACCATATAATACAGGAAAAGACTTTGTTTATAATGATGAGTTTTCAAGTTCTGAGCACGAAGAATTAAAAAATTCAGGAAGAATTGACGAAGATGGAAACTTACTAGTATCAAAAGATATTAACAGTATATCAAATGGAAAATATCATTCAAACTGGCTAAATATGATATATCCAAGAATAAAATTAGCAAGAAACTTGCTACAAAAAGATGGTGTTATGTTTATATCAATAGATGATAATGAATATATGAATATGAGAAGTATTTGTGATGAAATATTTGGTAGAAATAATTATATTGACACATTTTATATACAAGTAAGATATACAAATAAGTCATTAAATGAAAAAGATGATTTCCAAAAAGTTATGGAACAAGTGTTAATTTATGCAAAAGATAAAAGTGAGTTTAAACCAAATAAGCCACAAACAGAATATGATATGAGTAAATTCAAATATAAAATAAATGAGTTGCAACATGGAGAAGAAATAACTTTAGGCGGTAAAAAAGTAGAAATATTCAAACCAGGAATGTATGAAATAGTTGAAGAAAAGCCATCAATTAAAGGTTTGAAAGCCACTTGGGCATCTGGAAGTGTTTTAAAAGGTAACACATCAGGAAAATTCTTTGACAAACAGCTTGCAGGCAGAAAAGGAATAGATGGAATAAATGTGTTATATAAAGTATATGGAATTGGTGAAGATGGATTAGGATATAGATATTTTACAGGACCAAAAAAGAAAACAGCTACAAAAGGTCAATTTTATTCTGGAATTCCAGTAGATAGAATTGAAGAATTAACTAATGGTTCATCAATAAAAGAACATTCAATAGTAAATTACTATGACTTTAGCGGAGATTTTGGGAACATCAGAAATGAGGGAGATGTAGATTTTCGTTCTGGAAAAAAACCTGTAAAAATGATAAAAATGTTTTTAGACATGATACCTTCAGATGATTATATTTGTATGGATTTCTTTTCAGGTTCAGCTAGTACAGCACATGCTGTTATGCAAAAAAATGCAGAAGATGATGGAAAAAGAAAATTTATAATGGTACAGATTCCTGAAAAAATAGATGAAAATCAAGATTATTATAGAGCAGGATTTAAAAATATTTGTGACATAGGTCAAGAAAGAATAAAAAGAGCTGGCAAAAAAATAAACGAAGAAAGTGATATTGATTATGGTTTCAGGGTATTTAAAACAGATACATCAAATATGAAAGATGTTTATTATGAACCATCAAAATTAGAACAAACAAAACTTAATATGTTCGAATCAAGTATAAAAGAAGATAGAACACAAGATGACTTATTAATTCAAGTTATATTAAATCTTGGCTTAACATTAGACCTAAAAATAGAAGAAAAAAACATATTAGACAATAAAGTATTTTATGTTGCAAATAATATGTTAGTAGCTTGTTTTGATGATAAAATCAACTTAGATATAATTGATAAAATCTGTGAAAGAAGACCAACGAGAATTGTATTTAAAGAAAGCTCTTTTAATAATGATAATGATAAAATGAACACATATGAAAGGATAAGGAAACTATCACCGGAGACCCAAGTTAGCATTATATAGAGTTTACACTTTAGGGAGGAATATAGTAAAAAATGAAACTAAAATTTAAAAAACAGCAATATCAGGAAAATGCTATACAAGCTGTTGTTGATTGCTTTAATGGGCAAACATCAGGAACAAGAACTAAAATTATAAAAGTAAAAAAAGAAGATGAAAAAGATATTACAAATTGGAATGAACCTGTTGTTGAAAATATAATTTCGTTTGGAAATAAAAAAATAGAATTAACATCAGATGAACTAAGAAAAAATATTAGAAGTGTTCAAAAACAAAATAACCTAGATTACACAGATAATGCAGGATTTTTAAATTATTCTATAGAAATGGAAACAGGTACAGGAAAAACTTATACATATATAAAAACAATGTATGAATTAAATAAAAATTATGGGTGGAGCAAATTTATAGTAATGACACCAAGCATACCTATTAGAGAAGGAGTGCTAAAAACATTTCAGATTACAGAAGACCATTTTCAAGAATTATATGGGAAAAAAATCAGATACTTTGTGTATGATTCTAACAATTCTGCAAATTTATCAAACATAAATAATTTTGCAGAAGATAACAGCATACAAGTGATGATTATAAATTATCAAGCATTTAATTTTAATCCAGAAGTAAAATCTGTAGCAAAAAGAAAAATATATGAAAGTTTAGATGATTTACAAACCAGAAAACCAATAGATGTAATAAAAGCAACAAACCCAATATTAATAGTTGATGAACCTCAAAAAATGGGAAAAACAGAAGATAGATTAACTGTTTTTGAGCCATTATTTATATTAAGATATTCAGCAACACATAAAAAGAATTTTAAGTATAATATGATTTATAGACTTGATGCAGTTGATGCATATAATCAGAAACTAGTAAAAAAGATAAATGTAAAAGGAATAGAATTATTACATAGTAAATCTGATGGAGCATATTTGTATTTAGAAGGGGTAGAAATCAGTAAAGGTGAGCCTGCGGCGTCGATGGAAATTGAAGTAAAATCAGCAGATGGAGTAAGAAAGAAAATTGTGAAATTAAAAAAGAATTCAAAACTTTTCAAGCTTTCAGGCGGATTAGAACAATACAAAGGATATATTGTTAGTGAGATAAATGTCCAAAACATGTATGATGAAGTATTATTCACAAATGGAGAAAAAATACAAACTGGTCAGATTGCTGGTGATACAAGAAAAGATTATATGACAAGAATACAAATAAAAGAAACTATAAAATCTCATTTTGAAAAAGAAAAAGAGTATTTTGAAAAAGGAATAAAAGTATTATCATTATTTTTTATTGATGAAGTTGCTAAATATAAAGTTTATGATAAAAACAAAGTATCACACGATGGGGAATATGCAAAAATATTTTTAGAAGAATATAACCAAATATTTAATGAATATTACAAAGATGCAGAAGGGGAATACAAAAAATATTTGGAAAACCTAAAAGACAAAAAAGTGCATTCTGGGTATTTCTCAATAGATAAAAAAGCATCAAAAGGAATGAAAAAGGGTGAGCAAATATTCATAGATAAAATAGATGATAAAAAAGAAAAAACAAGTTCAGATGAAGAAGCATATGACCTAATAATGAGAGATAAAGAAAAATTGCTTTCATTAGATGAGCCTGTTAGATTTATATTTTCACATTCAGCATTAAGAGAAGGCTGGGACAACCCTAATATATTCCAAATATGTACACTAAAAAATAGTCATTCAGATATAAGTAGAAGACAAGAAATAGGTAGAGGACTTCGTATAGCAGTAAATAATTATGGCGAAAGAATGGATTATTCTATGCTAGAAGATGACTTTTTCAGAATAAATAATTTAACAGTAATTGCAAGTGAGAGTTATGATTCTTTTGCAAAATCATTGCAAAGTGATATTGCAGAAGGGCTATCAAGAACAACATACGAGGTATTTGATAATAAATTATTTGAAAATAAGATTTTAAGAAATTTAGAAGGAGAATCTAAGATAATAGATTCACTTTCAGCAATGAAAATTCTTATGAATTTTACTCAAAACGGATATGTTGATAGTGAACTAAAAATCACTGGAAAACTAAGAGAAGATATTGAAAATAATACAATAGATGTGCCTTCAGAATTTTTAGCATTTCAAGAAGAATATGTAAATCTTATAAAAACACTGTTTACAAACACACAACTTCCAGTTGAAAATAAAAATAAAGAAAATATAAGAGAATTAAAGCCTAACAAGAATTTTGACATAAAGGAATTCCAAGAATTATGGAATAAAATAAATCAAAAAACAGTTTATCAAGTAAATTTTGATACAGATGAATTGATAAAAAGGGCTGTGAAAAAAATTGATAAAGAATTAAGAATTAGCAGAGTTAGGGTAAAAGTTACTGAGGGAGGACAAAAGGATGCATTAACATCAGAACAAATAAAATCTGGAGAATCAATGGAAAGTAAAAGAACCAAAGTTGATGTTTATGAAGATTTTGTGCCTGTTAAAACTAAATATGATTTAATAGGTGATATTGCAAAAGATACAGAGCTTACAAGAAATACTGTAATAAGTATTTTAGAGAAAATAAAACCTGATGTATTTGCACAATTCCAATATAATCCGGAAGAATTTATAAGAAAAGCTACAAAACTTATAAATGAAGAAAGAGCCATTATTGTAGTAGATGGAATCACATATAGCAAAACAAATGAAAAATATAGTGATAAAATATTTGATATAAAAAATATAAGTGGAAAAATTGGAGTAAATGCAATTAAAGTACAAAAACATATTTATGATTATCTTGTAACAGATTCAAAAAATGAAGTAGAATTTGCTAAGCAACTTGAAGATGGAGATGTACTTGTTTATGCAAAATTACCAAGACAATTTAAAATCCCAACACCACTTGGAAACTATAACCCAGACTGGGCAGTAGTTTTAGATAAGAATAAATTTAAACATGTATATTTTATTGCAGAAACTAAAGGTAGTATGTCATCATCAGACTTAAGAGGAACAGAGAACGGTAAAATCGAATGTGCAAGAAAACATTTTGAAACAATAAGTGATGGACTTTTTGAATATAAAGTAGTAGATAATTATGATAGACTAATAGACTTCGCAACAGATGTTATGAAAAAGTAAATAAACATTAAAAATATATTGCACATGGAGTCAAAGATTGTCAGAAATGTAAAAAGTTTCTACGACAAAAAAACAAAAAAATCCCCAAAAAGTATTGCATATTTTAAACAGTAAATATATAATGGTCTTAATATGAAGAAAGAAAAAGAAGTACTAAAAGTAATTAATATAATATTAGTTTTAATTTGGATGATAACAGTTTTCGGCTTTTCTAATCAGAATGGTACACAGTCAACTAATACAAGTCAAACAGTTACAAAAGTTGTAGTAAAACCAATACTTACAGAAGATGAAAAGAAAAATAAAACTATTATAAAAGATACAGAAAAAGTAATAAGAAAATTAGCTCATTATACGATATATACAATTGGAGGAGCATTAATCTTAAATTATGCATACTCAACAAAAAGTAGTAAGAAAAAACAAATAATATATAGCATACTTTTTGGACTCATGTATGCTATCACAGATGAATTACATCAATACTTTATTTCAGAAAGAAGTGCGAGAATATTTGATGTATGTATAGATACGTTAGGGGTAATTACAGGAATATTAATATATTCAGTAATTCGAAAACACATTCAGAAGTTAAAAAAAACACAAGAGTAAAACAAGGAGGAAACAAAAGTGAATATTGGAATGACACATGAAAATGTTATTGATGATATTTCAATGTTAAAATTACCTAAAAAAGGGTATAGAGATTTATTAGGAAAAGATGTGCCATATAAAATAGTAAAAAGAACGGCAGATGTAATGCTTTCATCTATTGCAATGGTTACATTATTGCCAGTATTTGCAGTCATAGCACTGGCAATAAAATTAGAATCAAAAGGGCCAGTATTTTTCAAACATACAAGAATAGGAAAAGATGGAAAAATAATAAAATTATATAAATTTAGATCAATGGTTGATAATGCAGAAGATTTAATAAAAAAATTCACACCAGAGCAAATGAAAGAATACCAAGAAAATTATAAATTAAAAGATGACCCTAGAATAACAAAAGTTGGAAAATTCTTAAGAAA
Source organism: uncultured Clostridia bacterium (assembly GCA_934184665.1). Classification (GTDB taxonomy): domain Bacteria; phylum Bacillota; class Clostridia; order TANB77; family CAG-508; genus CAG-269. Next base: position 42,159 of record CAKPSX010000002.1, read on the forward strand.
AACCAGTTTAGATGAATTACCACAATTGATAAACATAATAAAAGGCGACTTATCTATAATTGGTCCAAGACCAGTAGTTTCAGAAGAACTAAAAAAATATGGAGTAAATACAGAGAAATTTTTGAGTGTTACACCTGGACTTACAGGATATTGGGCAGCAAATGGTAGAAGTTGCATAAATTATGAGCAACGTATGCAGATGGAACTTTTTTACATAGATAATTTATCATTTAAAATGGATATGAAAGTGTTTTTTAAAACAATAGAAGCTGTAGCTAAAAGAAAAGGAGCAGTCTAAATGGATAAAAATTATAGCGTACTTATGAGTGTTTATTATAAAGAAAATCCAAAATGGTTTAGAGAGAGTATAGAAAGTATGCTAAATCAGACAATTCGTACAAATGATTTTGTAATTGTAAAAGATGGAAAATTAACAAATGAGTTAGATGAAGTTATATCTGAATATTGTAAAAAATATCCAGATATATTTAGTATAATCGAACTGAATAAAAACATGGGACTTGGTCCTGCACTAGCCACAGGGATAATAAAATGTAAAAATGAATTAGTAGCAAGAATGGATTCTGATGACTATTCAGTACCAGAACGATGTGAAAAACAATTGAAACAATTTGAAGAAGATGAAGAACTAGATATAATTGGGTCTGATCAAGCAGAATTTATTGACAATATTAATAATGTCATTTCATACAAAAAATTTCCATATGAAGATGACAAAATAAAGAAATATGCAAGAAGGAGAAATCCGTTCTCACATTCTGTAGTTATGTTTAAGAAAAGTATAGTACTACAAGCAGGAAATTATAGAGAATACTACTTATGTGAAGATTACGATTTATGGGTTAGAATGATAGAAAATAATGCGGTATGCAGAAATATAAATGAGACTTTAAATTATGTTAGAATTAGCGAGGATTTATACAAGAGAAGAGGCGGAATAAAATATTTAAGAACAATCATGAAATTTAAAAGGGAAATGTATAAAAAAGGTTTTTATACATTAAATGACTATATTATAAGCGCAGGGAGCCATACAATTGTATGTTTAATGCCTAATTTTATGCGAAAGCTTTTTTATGAAAAAATGTTAAGGAAAAGGAAATAGATTATGAAAACTAAAGTTGAGGTAATAACATTGCAGAGAGTTCCTAACTATGGTTCTGTATTACAGGGATATGCAACGCAAAAGGTAATAGAAAAATTAGGATATGAAGTTGAACTAATTAATTATTATCCACAAAGAATGCACATGTTTGCAATGCTTAAAAGATTAAAATACAAGAATGATAAGCTAAGGAAATCTTTGGTTTTAAGAACTATTGCAAGATTGGTTATAATACCATCATATATAAAAAGATTTAGAGTATTCAATAAATTTACTAAAGAACACATAAAAATGACAGACAAACAATATATAACATTTGAAGATTTGAAGAATGATATTCCAAAAGCTGATATATATTGTACAGGAAGTGATCAAGTATGGAATTCTAAATGGAATGAAGGAATAGACTACAGTTTATTTTTAGATTTTCTTCCAGAAAACAAAAAACGCATAACATATGCAGCAAGCTTTGGAAAAGCAGAACTGGAAGATTTTGAAATAGATGAAACAAGGAAAATGCTTAAAAGATATGATGCTATTTCTGTAAGAGAAAAATCAGGAGTAGATATAATAAGAAAATTAGGCATAGAAAATGTTACAAATGTAGTAGATCCAACATTACTTTTAAATGGAGATGATTGGAGAAGACTAAGCTCAAATAAACATAAAGATGAAAAGTATATTTTAGTGTATAATTTAAATAGAAATAAAAAAATAGATAACTATGCTAAAAAATTATCAAAAGAAACAGGATTAAAAATATATTATTTAAGTTATCAATTACATGAACTTTATAAAACAGGAAAAATGTTTTGCAATCCTAATGTAGAAGATTTTATATCACTTATTGATAATGCTCAATATGTTATTACGGACTCATTTCATGCAACAGCATTTTCATTAAATTTGAACACTCAATTTGTAATAGTCTATCCAGAAAAATATAGCACTAGATTACAGAGTATATTGGAATTACTAGGATTAGAAAATAGAGTTGCAAAGGATGAAGATGATATGGGGGTTGTTGAAAAAAATATAGATTTTGAAGAAATTAATAAAAAAATAGAATCTATGAGAATGAAGTCATTAGAATGGTTAAACAATGCATTAAAGGGGGATAAATAAGTTGAATAAAGTTACAGAAATTTTAAGAAAAGGCACAAGAGAGATACTTAGATATATGCCAATAAAAGAATCGGTTCCGACTAGTGTACTATATGGAGATTTATTGAAAAATAGAACAGCATTAATAACTGGGGGAACAAGTGGTATAGGATTTTCAATTGCAGATTCATTTGTGAAAAATGGAGCTTGTGTGATTATAACTGGAAGAAATAAAATAAAAATTGATATGGCAGTAGAAAAATTAAAATCTCAAAATGATAATGCATTGATTTATGGATTTGAGCTTGATAATACAAGAATAAAAGAAATGAATGAAAAATTTAACAATATTTTAAAGGAAATCAACAATAGGAAAATAGATATTTTAGTGAATAATGCAGGGATTATAAATAAAACTCAATTTTGGGATAGTACAGAAGAAGATTTTGACAATGTAATTAATACAAATCTTAAAGGAACATATTTTATTACTAAAATAGTTGCTAAATATATGTTAGAAAATAAAATAAAGGGAAATATTTTAAACATATCTTCTTCATCATCAATAAGACCAGCTCTAACTTCGTATCAGTTGACAAAATGGGGAATAAGAGCATTTACAAAAGGATTAGCAAAAGAATTAAGTCCTAAAGGTATTGTCGTAAATAGTATTGCGCCTGGACCTACGGCAACAGATATGTTACTTAATGGAGATAATAATATAAATAGACCTAATTCGCCTATTGGAAGATATGCAACAACAGATGAAATTGCTTCATTATCTACTATACTTGTTAGTGATTTATCAAGAATGATAGATGGAGATACAATTTTTGCTACTGGTGGTTGTGGAAATCTAACGTTTGATGATTGGGATTAAGGAGGAATATATATGTACACAGAGGTAAAAAGTTATCAATATATAATTTCACTGTTAAAAGAATATGGGATAAGTAAATGTGTTTTGTCATCAGGATCGAGAAATGTACCTTTTGTTCATAGTGTTGAAAAAGATTCATATTTTAAATGTTATTCTATTGTTGATGAAAGAAGTGCAGGATATTTTGCTTTAGGACTATCACAAGAGTTAAATGAACCTGTGGTTATTTCATGTACTTCATCAACTGCAACATGTAACTATTGGCCTGCAGTTGCGGAAGCATATTATCAAAATGTTCCATTGGTTATTTTAACAAGTGACAGAGATCAAAGAATGATAGGTCAATGGGAAGATCAATTAATAGATCAAGTAGGCATGTATGATAGACATGTAAGAAAATCTGTTAATTTACCAATAATAAATGATAAAGATGATGAAATATATTGCCAAAGATTAATAAATGAGGCTTTATTAGAATTGAATCATAATGGAGCAAAAGGACCTGTTCAAATTAATATACCAACTAATACATATAATCGCTCATTTTTAGCAAAAGAATTACCTTATACTAAAAAAATTGATAGGTTATTTTTAAATAGCAAGGAAAATTGGAATGATTCAATAAAAGAGTTAAATGAATATAAAAAAATATTAGTTATTTGTGGACAAAAGGCAGATGTAAGTATTGAATTAAAGAAGGAACTTGAAAAATTTTTTGAAAATTATAATTGTGCTATAGTAGGTGACTATATGTCAAATGTAAACTTAGATTGTTTTATAAATACAACAATATCTACTGATTCAAATGTTATATCAGGGAAAATTTTTAATGAATTAATGCCAGATTTAGTTATATCTTTTGGTGGTCAGATCTTTTCAGGTATAAAAGGACAACTAAAAAGTAATCATGGAAAATTTAAGCACTGGATAATTCAAGAGGATGGCAAAGTCATTGATGCATTTAAATCACTAAATAAAATATTTGAGTGTAGACCAGAGGAAGCTTTTAAATATTTTAATGAAAAAGCAGCAAATAAAAATTCAATGGAATATTACAATGATTTTAAAAAGTATAACGACGAAGTGTCTTCAAAAAAATATAAATTTGAATATTCAAATGTTTATGCAATAAAAAATATTGTAGAAAGCATACCTGATAATTCCATATTACATTTAAGTATAAATGATAGTATTAGATTAACTAATTTTTTTGATATACCAAAGAATACCAGAGTTTATGCTAATATTGGAACTCATGGAATTGATGGATGCATGTCATCTTTCTTTGGACAATCTGTTGCAAGCAATAAACCATGTTTTCTTATTATTGGGGATTTGTCATTTTTCTATGACATGAACTCAATTAGAATAAATGCAATAAAGAATAATGTACACATATTATTAATAAATAATCATGGAGGAGCTGAATTTTATTATAATAAAATTCAACAAAATGATGACAGACATACAACTGCAAGACATAATAATATAGCTGAGGGTTGGGTTAAAGACAATAATTTTATTTATTTATCTGCACATAATAAAAAAGAATTTGATGATAATATAAAAAAATTTATGAAAGAAAATGAAAGACCAATTATTTTTGAGGTTTTTACAGAGATGAAAACAGATGCAGAAGAAATCCATAAATTTTATAATAGTGTAAAGCCAAAAGATCTAAAAACTGAAGTAATAAGAAAATCAAAAGACTTTGTTAAAAAAAATATTGGACAAGAAAAGGCAAAAAAAATATTGAATTTATTTGATAAATAAAGTAGGTGTAAAAGTGAAAAAAGTATTGTTTATAATTCCCACGCTAACACAAACGAATGGTGTTGCGGCATTTATAGTAAATTATTTAAGCAGATTTAAATTAAATAACTTTGAAGTTGAAGTTGTTTATAATAATTTGAGACCATCACAAAAATATATTGATTTTTTTAAAAGTAAAGGAATAAGAACTTATGCATTGCCATATGTTAGAGATGTCGGATTAAAGAACTATAAAGAAAAAATAAAAAAGTTTTTTAAAGAGCATCATGATTATGAGTTGATTTACAGCAATGTAGGATATCAAACATATTTTTTTTACAATGAAGCTAAAAAATATAATTTAAAAAAATTTGCTATACATGCACATGGAACACAGTCATCAGATAATACATTGAAAAATATACTGGGAGGAATTTTACAAACAAAAATCAATAAATATTGTAATTATAAATTTGCATGTTCAAAACTTGCAGGAGAAGGTTTATTTAAATCAAATGATTTCAAAGTAATAAATAATGCAATTGATTATAATAATTTTAAATTTAATAATGATTATAGAAGTAAACTAAGAAAAAGATTTTATATAGAGGATGAAAAAAAAATCATTGGATTTGTAGGTAGATTTGTAGTACAGAAAAATGTATTTTTCTTTATAGAATTAGCTAAGAAGTTGGATAATGAATATAAAATAATGATGATTGGAACAGGAATATTAAAAAATGATTTTATGAAGAAAATTAAAGAATATAATATGGAAAACAAATTTACCTTTATTGATGAAATTTCAAATGTAAATGAATATTATTCTATGTTTGACTATTTTCTTTTGCCATCATTATTTGAAGGATTACCTGTTGTTGGAGTTGAAGCACAAGCAAATGGGTTACCTTGCTTATTTTCGGATACTATTTCAGATGAGTGTAAAATATCAGAAAATACAGTATATTTGAATAGAAACAATGTTGATGAGTGGATTGAAAGTATAGATAAAATGGAAAGAAATGATAATTTGAAATTAAAAGATGATTTTGATATAGATGTTCAAGCAAAAAAATTTGAAGATTTACTTTCAAAGATTGTGGAAGAATAAAAATTATTCAGGAAGGAATGTATTATAAAAATGAATGATCTTATAAGTGTTATTATACCCGTTTATAATGTTGAAAGATATCTAAAGAAATGTGTAGACAGTGTTTTGAAGCAAGACTATACTAATATTGAAATTATACTAGTTGACGATGGTTCAACAGATAATTCTGGAAACATATGTGATGAGTACTTTAGTAAATATCCAGATAAAATAAAAGTTTTTCATAAAAAAAATGGAGGTCTTTCTGATGCTAGAAATTATGGCATAAAAAAATCAAATGGAAAATATTTGATTTTCGTTGATAGCGATGATTGGATAGAAGAAAATACAATAAGTTATTCATATAAAGAAATAATTGAAAATAATGCACAAATTGCTGTATATGGAATTTCCATAGATCAAGAAGGCAAACAATCAAAAATAAAAAAACCTTCTGAGAAAAGAATAATTTCATCTAAATTAGCAATTATATATCTAAATTCATTTAGAGGTATAGATGTAAGTGCATGCAATAAAATGTTTTGCAGAGAAATTTTTAATAATATAGAATTTCCTGTAGGTAAATTATGTGAAGATTATTATATAATGTATAAATTATTCGAAAACACAAAACAGATAATTCTTATTCCAGAAGCATTTTATCATTATTATCAAAGACCTAATAGTATTGTAAGAAATTCAAATCTTAACATGGATTATTTATATGCGGCTGAAGAAGAAATGAAATACTTGAGTAAATATTATAAAGATATCGAATTTGCAGGAATTACTGGATATGTTTTTGCTAATATTACATTATATCATATAAAATATATAAGAAATATGAAAACTGAAAAAAAGGAATTATTAAAACAGATAAAAAAGTATAATAAGTCTGTTTTAAATAATAAATACTTACCAATTGCTAGAAAGATTCAATATATAATTTTTACATATTTTAATAATGTGTATAATTTATGGCTAAGGATAAAATTTAGAAAGGTGAGAAAAAACAAATGAAAAAAAAATTTAAAATAAGCCTCTATCCCATTGCAGTTATATTAACTTATTTTTTTTGTATAATTAGATTAAGTTATGTATCAAATATAAATAATTATGCTTTAATTATTGCCATTTTGCTTTTTATATTCCTATTTGTAAAAGGGGCAGTAACAAAAAATTATAAATATCAAAAAATTAATCTATCATTATTTGTTTTTTGCATACTAGCAATAGTGTCTTCAATTGTAAATATGAAAAATATTGATGGTACCTTATTATATGTTTTAAAGATAATAGATATAACATTATTAGTACAGTATGTCACAGAAATAAAAAAAGATGTAAATAGCTCTAAAATATTATTTTTTCTATCTGTTATTATGACATTTGTAACAATAGGCTATCAGATGTCACATCCATTTTTTGCATGGAAAAATGGATTGAATTATTTTATAGGATCGAAATTTTCGGTGTCATATAATGCTATAAGTTCAATGATATTTTATCAATATGCTTTTGGCAATGGAAAACATAAAAATATATTTAACATAATATTAATTATTTTATTTGGATTTGTAGTATATGCATGCGATTATGTAAAATGTATGACAGGAGTTATTGGAGCAATTATATGCTTTATATTTATAATTTTAGCAAAATTAAAAAAATTAAAAAGTAAGAAAACATCTGTATTGTTAAAATCAAATACAGCAATATTAATTTTTATTATAAGTGCAATAAGCGTTTTATTATTAGAAAAAATAATTTCTATTCCAATAATAGAGGATTTTATAATAAATACTCTAGGAAAAAGTTCTGATTTATCAGGTAGATTGATTGTTTATGAAAATTATCCTATATATTTAAAAGATCACATTATATTTGGATATGGCTACAATAATGTTTATGAACTATTTAAAGATACAATGAGAATTAGAAGTAATTCATTTGCATTTGATGCACAGAATGCTTTACTAGAATATTTTCTTTATTTTGGTTTGTTTGGTACATCAAGTTTTATTGTGTTTGTAAAAAATTCATTTAAAAGATTAGGAAATTTATCAATAGATGAAATGGATAGAAAGAGAATTTTTATATTGGGCTTTTATTTATTGGTATTTTTGGGAATAATAGAAATAACTATCAATCCGTTATTTTATTTATTTTTGTCATTTATTGCTTGTGGAGAAAAGGAAGGAGAAATAGATAATGAAAAAAGTGGGAATAATCAGTATGCAGAGGATAATTAATTATGGTTCTTTTTTACAATCATATGGTTTATATAGTACTATAAAAAAAATAGGATATGATGTTAATTTTATAGATTATCATTATGATGGTACATTAGTGGATATAAAGAAGACGCCATTTCTAAAGAAAATACTTAGAAATTTAAATATGATAGATTTTTTAAAAAAAAGACAGCATAATAAGAAATTTAAAGAACAAATCACAAATGCACTTAAAGAGATTGGAGTAAATGATGATTATAATTATGATAAAAATATCGATTCTCTTGTAATAGGAAGTGATGAAGTATTCAATTGTATGCAAGGTTTTCCTGTTGGATATTCATTAGAATTATTTGGAAAGGGATTTGAAAACAAAAACATAATTTCTTATGCAGCTTCTTTTGGGTATACAACTGCTGAAATGTTAAAGAAATATAATAAGGAAACAGAAATAGGAGACTTATTAAATAAATTTAATGCAATATCTGTTAGAGATGAGAATAGTTACAAAATAGTTGGAAATTTGTGTAATAGAAAGTCATATATTAATCTTGACCCAGTTCTAATAGCCGATTATTCTAAATTTATAAAGAACGAAAGACCAATTAAAGAAAATTATATAATTATTTATGCTTATCCAAAAAGGTTTACTAAAGAAGAACAAAAATATATAAAATTATTTGCAAGAAAGCATAATAAAAAAATTATAAGTTTAGGTTTTTACCAAGAAATAGCTGATTACAATTTACCAATATCACCTTTTGATGTTTTTACATATTTTAAATATGCTGATTATGTAATTACAGATACATTCCATGGTACAATTTTTTCAATTAAGGTTAATACGAAATTTTGTACTATTGTTAGAAAGAGCAATTTAAATAAATTATCATATTTATTAAAGACTTTAGAACAAGAAGATAGAATGGTACGTAAATTGGAAGATATTGAAACATTATATGATAAAAAAATAAATTATGAAAAAACAAATTTAATTATAAAAAATGAAACAGAAAAATCTATACATTATTTACAAGAAAACATTTGAGGTGATTTTAAGTGAAGAAAGAATCAAGGAAAAAATATTTGCTTAAGAATACAATATTTTTTTCAATTGGAAATTTTGGCTCTAAAATTATTAACTTTTTTTTAGTGCCATTGTATACCAACATTTTGTCAGTTGCAGAATATGGTACTGTTGATTTGATGACTATTTTAACAACAGTGTTGGTGCCAATAATAACACTAAATTTGTCTGAAGCGGTTTTAAGATTTTCATTAGATAAGGATGCTGATAGAGAAAAAATATTAAATATTGTTACATTAGTATCAATGATAACTGCTTTAATATCAATAGTCATGATTCCAGTGTTAAAGATATTTGAAATCACATCACCGTACTCATTACTGCTTGCCATGTATATACTTACATTTTCCATTTCATCTATATTATTATGTTATATGCGTGGAATAGAGAAACTATTGGATTATTCAGTAATAAGTATAATTCAAACAATTTTAATAGCAACATTGAATATAATATTTTTAACTAAATTTAAAATGGGCATAAGAGGATATATAGTAGCATACATAGTTTCATATATTACAACAATTATTTTGTGTTTTATCAGAAGCAATATGATAAAACATTTAAGTTTTAAATTAGATAAAAAATTATTAAAAGAAATGCTTAAATACTCTGTATTACTAATTCCTAATTCTCTAATGTGGTGGATTATGAATTCAATGGATAGAGTAATGGTTACTTCCATTATAAATGTTGAAGCAAATGGAATATACGCAGTTAGTTATAAGATACCATCAATATTAACAACATTTACGAATATTTTCAATCAGGCCTGGATGTACTCTGCGGTTAAAGAAAAAAATAGTAAAGATAAGGATGAATATACAACAAAGATATTTAAAGCACTTTCAATCTTTGTAACTACAGTATTAATACTTATTTTAGTAATTTTAAAACCTCTATTAAAGATATATGTAGGAAATAAATTTTATGACGCATGGAAATATGTTCCGCCATTATTGATTGGATCAGCAATTTTAACATTAGGCTCTTTTTTGGCAAATGAATATACAGCACATAAAGATAGTAAGGGATTTTTATTTTCATCATTAACAGGAGCAGTAATAAATTTAATTTTAAATGTTATTTTAATACCAAGAATAGGAGTTTTGGGAGCGGCAGTAGCAACTTGTATTAGTTATATGGTTGTATTTTTATACAGAGTTAATGATACGAGAAAGTATATAAAAATTAATTACAAAGATGTAAAATTAATATTAAGTTGGACATTAGTATTTATTTGCTCAGTAAGTGTTTACTTAAATAAATATAGTATAATTATTGAAGTTGCATCATTTATAGCTATATTAATCGTAAATAGAAACTTTTGGAGTAATTTTATAAAAGGTATATCTCAAAAAATAAAAAATAGAAAATAAGGAGTGCAAAGTTATGATTTGTTCCAAAGAAAAATGTACTGGATGTGAAGCTTGTTTTTGTGTTTGCCCTAAAAATGCAATAACAATGCAAGAAGATGATTATGGAAATATTTATCCAATAATAGATAATAATAAATGTATTCATTGTAGTATGTGTAAAAAAGTTTGTCCGCAGTTGAAGGAAAAACTTGATTTTAAGACTCCAATGACAGCTTATGCAATGTATGTAAAAAATACTAAAAAAAGAGCACAAAGTACATCTGGTGGTATTGCATCTATTTTATATGAAAAAATATTAGAAGACAATGGTATTGTTTATGGAGCCTCAAATATTTTTGGTAGCACCAAAAATTTAAATTTTATAAGAATAGACAATAAAGAAGATTTATATAAAGTAAAGGGCTCTAAATATGTTCATTGTCATATAAATGGTATATATGTAAATGTAAAAAAAGATTTGTTAAATAATAAAAAGGTACTGTTTATAGGCACTCCATGCCAAGTGGCTGGATTAAAAGGCTTTCTTATGAAAGAATATGATAATTTAATTACTGCAGATATAATATGTCATGGTGTTCCAAGTCAGAGACTTTTATTTGAACAAATAAATGAATTGAAAATTCCAGTAGATGAAATTAAACAAATTGTATTTAGAACTGATAATGAAAATATATTTAATTTTAAAATAATTGGCAATAATAATATATTTGATGCTCCTTCCTATATGATACCATATTATAAAAATTTTCTAGAGGGAAACATCTATAGAGAAAATTGCTATTCATGTAGATTTGCAAACAAAGACAGAATAGCAGACATAACGTTAGGTGATTTCTGGGGGTTAGATAAAAATTCATTAATTTATGATGACGAAAAGAAAGGAATATCAGTGGTATTAGCTAATACAGAAAAAGGACTAAAAATTATTAAACAAATTCTTGAAGATTGTCGATATGAAAAGAGAACTATAGATGAAGCATGTAAAATGAATTCGCAATTAAATGAACCTATGAAAAAAAGTAAAAAATATGAAATATATTTGAAAGAATATCCAAAATATGGATTTAAAAAAACAATGAATGATATGCTAACTACAAAAGAGAAAGTAAAATATAAAATAAAAAAATCGTTTCTTTATAAATTTTATAAAAAAATAAATAGTTGAAAAAGAGAGGTAAATTATCAGATGATTAGTGTTGAATCTATAAACAGGAGAATTAATAAATTTTTCAGATTAAAGTTTGCTAATAAAAGAAGAAGTAAAATAAATAATGATAATTTCACAATTATTTCAAATAATTGCTGGGGCGGAATGATATATGAGAGTTATAATTTACAAAAGCAATCTCCAACGATTGGCCTATTTTTTAAATCTAGTGATTATATAAAATTTATCTCAAATTTAGAATATTATTTATCACAAGATTTGAAATTTATTAATTATAATGAATCCAAAAACTTAGATTTTTTGAAATCTACTAATTTAACCGAGAAAAAGTCAGTACCACTGGGTAAATTAGATGATATAGAAATCATATTTTTACATTATAAGAGTGAAGAAGAAGCAAAAGAAAAATGGAAAAGAAGGGTGAAAAGAATTAATAATAAAAATATAATCTTCAAATTTAATGACCAAAATGATTGTACAGAAGAAGATTTAGAAAAGTTTTTAGAACTACCATATAAGAATAAAATCTTTTTTACAGTAAAAGAATGGAACATAAAAGATGATTGCATAAAAAAAATACCACAAGCATTTAATAGTAAATTTATTTATTCATCTCATGAACCTTTTGGCGCAAATTTATTTTTTAATGTTAATGAATATATTAATAATTTAAGAAAAGAAGATTTTTTTGAAGTATAAAAAAGTAATTATGAAACAAAATAAATAAGGTGGAAAAATGAAAGTAGTAAATATAAAAGGATGAGTTATGATAAAATAAAAAAAGAAGTGAAGAATTTAAAGAGGAAATAAAAGAATAATTTATTAACAAAAAATTCCACAAGAAATCTTAAAAAAACTATTGCATAAAAAAAAACAAAATGGTATAATCAAAAAGAATTAAACAAATGAAAGGAAGATGTAAAATGAAAAGAAACAAAATGCTAGCAATAGCGCTAATAGTAATAATGTTAATGATGACTTTTGCAACAGCTGTATTTGCAACAACTTCAGATGAGTTAGGAAGCAAATTATATGCAAAAGGAAAAAAATATGGAATGACATCAGCAGATAAAGTGAAAATCGAAAGATTTTTATCAGAAAATCCTGTAACAGATGCAGAAGCTGATGCAATACTAGCAAAAGCAGATGAAGCAATAGCAATTGTAGAAGAATCAGGAGTAACTGATTTATCAAAATTAACAACAGCGCAAAAAAATCAATTAAAAGAAATAGCAAAATCAGCAGCTGAAATAGTAAATGTAACATTAGTTTTCAAAACATCATCAGTTGAAATATACAAAGATGGAAAATTAATTGAAACAGTCACAGCAAATAATGGAAAATTAGCATATACAGGAAATAACCTAAATATGATTTTAGTTGTTTCTACAATATCAATAATTGCCCTAGCAATAACTGTTGCAGCAAAGAGAACAAATGCAAAATAAATTTATGCAAGCATTGAAAGCAACTATTATGAGTATAATAGTTGCTTTATTAATTACAGGATTGCTAGTATTAGGAATATACCTATTTTTGGGGCAAGAAATAGGAGATATTTTCTCATTAGTAAACAAAGTATCAATAACAGATACTAAAAAAGAACAAGGAGAAACAAAATTAAGTGCAGACAAAAAAGTATTAGAAAATTATCCAGAATATGGAACAAAATATGCAACACTTGAAATAGATAAAATAAATGTTAATTTACCAGTATATTATGGAGATACATTAGATGTACTAAAAAAAGGAGTAGGACATTCAAGTGGAAGTTATTTCCCAGGAGAAGGTGGCTCAATAATTTATATGGGTCATAATTCAAAAAAAATGTTCAGAAGATTTTCAGAATTACAAAAAGGAGATATTATAAAAGTAACAACAACATATGGAGAGTATAATTATAAAATATATGATATGCAATTAATAAAAGAAACAGAGATAGACAAGCTACCAATTCAAAAAGATAAAGAAATATTAATGGTATATACATGTTATCCATTTAACAATGTTGGCTATGCAACACAGAGATATGTGGTATATGCAGAACTAGAAAAGTAGAAAAATAAAAAACGAAAGGAAAATGAAATGAAAGTATTAACAAATATAATTAAATTCATACTAGTTTCAATACTTACAATCTGCTTAATAGCAATTGGAATGATAACAATAGTTTATTCTACAATTTTAGACAAAACATATATTACAAGCAAACTAGAAGAAACTAATTTTTATCAAGAAACATATGAATTAGTAAAATCAAATTTTGAAAATTATATATATCAGTCAGGACTTGATGAAGAAGTATTAAATGATATATGTTCACAAGAAAAAGTTAAAAATGATATAAATATAATAATATCAAACATATATAGTGGAACAAAAGGTAAAATTGATACATCAGAAATAGCTGAAAACTTAAATGCAAATATAAATAAATTAGGCATAAAAAACAGTCAAAATCAAAAAGCAATAGACCAGTTTGTTGACCAAATATGTAATGAATATACAGAAACAATAATTCATACAAACTATGAAAATAAGCTAAATAGTGAATATATAAAAATAGTTGATAAAGTAGTAAAATTAAACAATGTAGTAGTAGTGGCAACTATAGTTGTCATAATATTATTGATAATAATGAATATAATAGGAGCAATGGCATCAAAGCTTATTCAAGACTTTGGAATTGCATTATTTGCAACAGGAGCATTTAATTTGACAGCATGCAGTATAGTGATGTCAAAAGTAAATATTGAGGGAATCAAGATTTTTAATGATACATTCTCAAAAGCAGTTGTAACAATAATAACAGAAGTAATTACAAGAATAATGTCTTTAGGAATTGGTACAATGGCAATTGCAATAGCTTTAATAGTAGCATATGCGATGGTAAAAGTAAATAAGAAAAATAAAGAAGAAACAACAGATAAATAGGTGTACACCTATGAAAGGAATGAAATAAAAATGGAAGAACTAGATTTAAAAGAACTATTACAATTATTCTGGGAAAAGAAAGTACAAATAATACTTATAGTTGCTATATTTGCAGTAGTAGGTATTATTTACACAATGGGATTTATAGAACCTAAATATCAATCATCAACAAGATTGCTATTAACAACAAATTCATCATCAGTAGCTGGTTCAGAATCAATAACTGCAACAGATGTGACTTTGAACTCAAAACTTGTATCAACATATAGTGTTTTAGTAAAAAGCCAAAAAGTAATAAGAGAAGTTATATCAAACTTAGAAATAAACGTAGATGAGGCAGACATTAGAAAAAATGTTACAGTTAGTGCTGTATCAGATGCAGAAGTCATAGAAATAAAAGTTAAAAATACAGATCCTGTATTGGCAGCTAAAATAACAAATGAAATAGCAAAAGTATTTATCGAAAATGTAAAAGAATATTATGGCATTGAAAATGTGCGTGTAGTAGACACTGCTGAAGTACCAACAGCCCCATGTAATATAAATCATACAAAAGATGTTGCAATATTTGCATTTGTAGGATTAGTATTATCTGCAATATATGTATTAATTGTAAATATGCTTGATACAACAATAAAATCAGAAGAAGATATAGAAAAAATACAAGGATTAAAAGTATTAACAGAAATTCCAATATATGAAACACCAGATGATAAAACAAAAAACAAAGGAAAAAGGAGGAAAGTGTAAATGAAAAAGGAATTAATAGCACATAAAGACCCAAAATCTCCTGTTTCTGAAACATTTAGAACATTAAGAACAAACATACAATTCATGAACTCTAATAAAGAATTAAAAACATTATTAATTACATCAACTGTGCCAGGAGAAGGAAAAAGCTGGATAGCTTCAAACTTGGCAGTTGCATTTGCACAAGCAGGAAAAAAAGTAGTATTAATAGATGCAGATATGAGAAAAGGCAGATTATATAACATATTTGGTGTATTACCAAGACCAGGTTTATCAAACTATCTTTCAGGAATAAGTGAAATTAATCAAGATAGAACAAACTTGCTAAATTACATAAGAGAAACAGAAGTTCCAAACTTATATATTATGCCAGCAGGCAATATTCCGCCAAATCCATCTGAATTGCTTATAACATCTCGTATGACAGAATTATTAGAAAAACTAAAACAAGAAAGTGATTTAATAATAATTGATGCAACACCATCAAAATTGGTAACAGATGCTGTAATCTTATCAAGAATAGTTGATTCAACAATTATTGTAACAGCACATAATCAAACTAAAAAAGATGATTTAGACAAAGTTGCAAAAGATATCAAAAATGTAGGCGGAAATGTTATAGGAGTTGTGTATAATAAAATACCAATATCAACTAAAAAGTATAATCAAACATATTATTATGCTTCAAGACAATCAAATACACAAGCAAAGGCAAGATATGAAAAGCAAATAAAAGAAGAAGTTGGCAAAATAACAGAAGATATAGCAAAAATAGATGAACAAAATAAAACAGTAGAAAATATTAATGAAAATCAGGAAATAAATAAAAAAGAACAAACATATACCGAAATTAATACCGAAACTCCAACAACTTATGAACAAGAAGAGATTGTAAAACCTATAGGAAATATTGAGGTGCCAAAAGGCGTTCAAAACAATATAGACGAATCAGCAAATAATGTTGATAAAACAGCGCATGAAAAAACAGAAGAAATATTAAAAGAATTTAATGAATATCTAAAAAGAGAAAAAAGAATGAAATACAATAAATAAGGAGAATATTATGATAGATTTTCATTCACATATATTACCTAATATTGATGATGGCTCTAGAAATATGGAACAAACTGTAGAAATATTGAAAGAAGCTAAAAATGCAGGATTTAATAAAATAATATCAACATCACATTATATGGAAGAATATTATAATATTGATGAAAAGCAAAGAAAAAAACTAATAGAAGAAGTAAAAGAACAAAACCAAGGAATAGAATTGTTCCTTGGTAGTGAAATTTATGTTACTGGGAATATTGTTGAATTATTAAAAAATCAAAAAGCATCAACAATAAATAACTCAAAATATGTTCTGTTTGAATTACCTTTAAACACAAAAGAGATAATAGCAAAAGAAGTAATATATAGATTAATAGAAAATAATTATGTGCCAATTATTGCACATCCAGAAAGATATAAATATGTTCAAGAAAATATAGAATATATTATGGAACTTGTGGGTATGGGCGCATTACTTCAATCTAATTATGGAAGCATAATAGGAATGTATGGAAGAAAAGCAGAATCTACTGTAAAAAAATTATTAAAAGAAGATTCTGTTCAATTTCTTGGCTCAGATGTTCATAGAGAAAAACAGGTTTATGACAAAATACCTAAAATATTAAAAAAACTCAATAAAATTGTTTCAAAAGAAAAAATAGATGAACTTACAATAATTAATCCGCAAAAAGTTTTAAATAATGAAGAAATATAAAAGGCAGGAGCACATCTCCTGCCTTTATGTATGCTTAAACTAAAAACATATATAAAATCAAGAAAAATACTTCTGCCAATTATATTATATGCGAAAATCACATAAATATACATCATTATTAGTGAATAATCCTAATTAGTAAAACTATTTGTTAGCCATATTGTTTTCAACTTGTTGAATCATTTTTCTAACCATATTACCACCTATTTTACCAGCGTCTTTTGCTGATATATCACCATTATATCCATCTTTTAAAGTTACACCAACTTCACTAGCTACTTCATATTTGAATTTATCTAAAGCACTCATAGCTTCTGGAACTAATTTTTTGTTAGTATTTGAGTTTGCCATGCTTTTCACCTCCTGCTATATATAACATTCTTAGAAAAAAACTATTGCTTTTTCTAAATATATGATGTACAATTTTTTGTGAAAATAAACAGGAAAAATTTTGTAAAAACAAAAGAAATGAGACAAAAGCTTGAAAAAACAAATTAACAAAAAATTAAAAGTCAAAAAAGATACTTCAAAAACAGAAAGGAATGTTAATAATATGTATAGATTAGTAGCTATAGACTTAGATGGAACAATGTTAAATAGATATGGAATTGTAACAGAAAAAACAAAGCAAGTAATAGAACAAGTACAAAAAAATCAAATAGAAGTAATAATAGCATCAGGTAGACCGATAGATTCAATAAAAACAATTGCCAAAGAAATTAAAAGTGAAAATTATTTTATATCAGGAAATGGAGCTATATTATATGATATAAAAAAAGATGAGATTTTATACGAAAATACATTAAAAAAAACGAAAGTTTTAGACATAATAAAAATATGTGAAGAAAATAGCATATTTTATAATATTTATACAGAAAAAGAAATAATATCAAAAACTTTAAATTACAATGTCCTATATTATTATAAAGAAAATCTAAACAAAGATGAAGAAAATAAAACACATATAAATATAGTTGAAGATATATATGATTACATCTTAAACAGAGACGAAAAAATAATAAAAATAACAATATGTGATAATAATCAAACAATATTTAATTCTATAATAAGAAGATTGAATGAAATAGGTGAGATAGAAGTATTAGATGTATCACACATGTCACGTAAAACAATAAAGCAGGGAACAGAAGATATTGCAATAGAGTATTTTTATACTGAAATTTCTGCAAAAAATGTAAATAAATGGAATGCTTTAGAATTTTTAGCAGAAAAAATGAATGTAAAAAAAGAGGAAATTATTACAATTGGAGACAATATAAATGACAAAAAAATGATAGAGTGCGCAGGCCTTGGCATAGCTATGCAAAATGGTGCTCCAGATGTTCAAAAAATAGCCGATTATGTAACAGAGAGTAATGATAATGATGGAGTTGCAAAAGCCTTGGAAACAGTGCTTTTAAAGCTAATATTACAATAATATTACAATAATATTAAGTTTATATTACAATACGTGAAGCTTGTTGATTTTAATCGTAAAAAGGTGTAAAATAATAGTGAATAACATGTAAAATCATGTTCAAAAAGGAGGAATTTAAAGTGGCAGTAAATCCAATGCAAAGAAAAGCAAGAAATTCATTTTTATTAGGAATGATATTAACCTTATTGATTACAGGTATAATAATAGTATTATTATTTTTACAAATGAAAAAGTTAAATGATGAAAAAGTAGCAGAAGAGGCTGCAAAAGTCAATGTTTATGCAATAAATCAAGATGTTAAATCAGGACAAATAATTACAACAGACATGTTTACAAAAATACAAGTAAACAAAAATACAGTACCATCTAATGCAACATCTATGGATAGTGTAATATCTACATGGACATTACAAACTAAAGATGGAAAACAAATAGAAGTTGACGAAAATGGTCTATATATTCAAGAACCTGATAATATTGAAGAAGTTACTAAAGGTGATAATAATCAATATACAAAATTAAGTGATGGCAAAACAGTAACATTAAGAACTGAACCATATACTGACCAAATCAGTGAAGATGAAACACGTTATTTAATAGAAACAACAGAAGACGCTAAAACAGGTACAACAAGAGTTTATGAAGACATTAACACAGGTAATTGCTATATATATATAATAAATTCAGGAAAAGCAGAGAGAAAATACATAGATTTAAATGATGTTGCTATATTAGCAAAAGTTGATATGAATAAAAACACTATTATTACAAAAGACATGATAGTACAATCAAATGCAGTTGTTACAGATGATGTTAGAGTTGAAGAATATAACATGATTTCATTACCAGCAGATTTAGCAACAGATGATTATATTGATATAAGAATTATGTTCCCAAATGGAGAAAACTTTATAGTTGTATCAAAGAGACAAGTTGATATTCCAAAAAATGATGATGGAACATATATATCAGATACAATAAGAGTACAACTAAATGAAGAAGAAATACTAGCAATGTCAAGTGCGATAGTAGAAGCATATGGAGTAAATGGAACAAAAATATATGCAAACAAATATGCTGAACCAGGAATCCAAAGTCCAGCACTACCAACATATACACCAAACTCAGCAGTAACAGCATTAATAGAAGCTGATGCAAATATATTAGATAAAGCATCAGAGGGATTAAGAACTAGATATTCAGATTCAGCAAAACAAATAAGAAATTCATATATACAAAGCGAAATAAATAAAATGGATTCAGAAGAATATAATCAAAATATTCAAGAAAAAACAAATACATCAATAACAAACTCAGAAGCAGCAAGAAAGTTATATCTTGAAACATTAACTGGAACAGGAAATTAGAATATAACAATATCAAACCATCAAAGAAAGGATGAAAAAGATGATAAGAGTGGGATTTATAGGAGCATATGATAAAACAAGCTTGATATTAAGCATAGCAAAAGTTTTAAGCAAAGCAGGAAGAAAGGTTTTAGTTATAGATAGTACTATAAAACAAAAATGCAAATATGTAGTACCAGCTATAAATCCGACTAAATCATATATAACCGAATTTGATGGTATTGATGTTGCTGTAGGTTTTGAATCATTAAAAGAAATTGAACAATATATAGGTATAGATAGTGCAGAAGAATTAGAATATGATATCATACTTATAGATACAGATACTTATGAAGGAACAGTTAATTTTGCATTACAAAGTGCAGAAAAATTATATTATGCAACTTCATTTGATTTATATTCTTTGAAAAAAGGAATAGAAATAATAAAACAATTAGATATACCATTACATATGACAAAATTATTTTACTCAAAAGAAATGCTAAAAGAAGAAGAAGAATATTTTGACTATTTGGCTTTAGGAGTAAAAGTTATATGGAATGAAGAAAAACTATATTTTTTACTAGAAAATGGAGATCAAGCAGCAATAATAGAAAATCAAAGATTAGAGAGAATTAAATTTAAAAATCTAAGCAATGTATATAAAGAAAATATTGCTTTTCTAGTAAATGATATTGATAACAAAATTGAAGAAAAACAGATAAAAACAATAATGAAAAATCTTTAATAAGGAGAACAAGAATGTCAATTGTAGCATTTTGGAATGATGATAAAGAGCAAACAGGAAAAACATTAGCATCTGTAGCAGTTGCAACAAGGATGTCAATGGAACGTAACTTTAAAATCTTGTTAATATCAACAGCATATAAAGATCCAACAATGGGAAATTGCTTTTTCGAAAAAAGGACAGAAAAGGTAAAAGGTCTTTTTATGGGAAAAAACAACTCTATAGCAGTAGAAAATGGCATTGAAGGATTATCTAAATTAATCAGTAGCAATAAAATTCAACCAAACATAATTACTGACTATACAAGAGTTGTGTTTAAAGACAGATTAGAAGTTTTAAGCGGATATATTGGAGCTAAAGATAAAACAGATGTAGAAAATTATAGAGACTATAAAAAAATTTCAGAATCATATATTGAATTAATAAGATTAGCAAATATGTATTATGATATGGTTCTAGTAGATGTTGACAATAGATTAGACCCAAATGTAAGAAAAGAAATAATAGAAATATCTCATGTTAATGTGTTTGTTTTAAGTCAAAGACTAGTAACATTACAAAGATATATAGATTTAAAAAATCAAAAAATAGATGTTTTAGGACAAAAATGTATTCCAGTTATAGGTAAATATAACAGAAACTCAAAATACAATAAGAAAAATGTCATGAGATATCTTGGAGAAAAAAAAGATTTGAATATAATACCATATAGTACATTATTCTTTGAAGCAGCAGAAGAAGCAAATGTCACAGAGATGTTTTTAAAATTAAGAAACATTAAAGACACAAACGATAGTAATTACTTTTTTATGGAAGAAGTACTTAAATTAACAAACAATATTATAGACAGAGTACAAGAATTGCAAAAGAAAATGAGGTGAGAAGATGTCAGGGATTTTTAATATAATTTTAATAATAGTTGTTTTCGTAGGTGCGGTGGCAGTAGTCTTTTATTATATAAACAAAAATAAAAATGCAGAAGTAGAACAAGAAGTTGAAAAAGATGATAAAACTTATACATTGCAACAAATGAAAGAATATGTAAAGAAAAGACTTGATGAAATTACAAAAATAAATTTATATGATATAGGATTATCAGAAGAAGAATTAAAAAGAAGAAAAAATAAGAAATATGCATTGAAAAAGGCTTTAAAAGGATGTACCTATGGAGATGTTAATGATAAAAGATATGTTAAAGAACTTATTGCAGACTTATTATCAAAAGAATATGGAATAAATGAAACGAACATATCAAACGCAATACCATTTGACATACCTTCATTACTCACATCACAAGATAAATTCGAAATTTTATTATATACATATAAAAAAGAATTTGGATATGAGGCATTAACACAACTAATTAAAAGATACAATTTAGCAACATTAAAATATATTCAAGGAGAAACAAAACCTTCTTATGTAATTACAAGTGATGAAATTGACGAAATATATGAAAAAGAAAAAATAGTACTATCATTCCAAGATAAACTAGAAATCGTAGTACAAAGAATATATCAACATTATAAAGGATACAGTAGTATAGATGAAGTTAGAGATATGAACATAGATGGTGTTTCTGGTGGTGTATCAGGTCTACCAGAAAGTTTTTTAAGCCAAGTAGCACAAACAGATGGAGATTACTTAGAACAAGTATCTGAACACAAAGTTCCAAGAGCGTGTGATAGTATTTGGATATTCTTCCAAGGTAAATCAATACGTTTAGCTTTCTTATCATTTGGAACAGAAGCAGAACTAAAAAGAGTATGTCAAAACATATATAAATATAACAATCCAGGACAATTATCAGATACAAATGGTTATAAAATTAATGAAATGAAAGACGGTTCTCGTGTTGTAGTTGTAAGACCAAGCATGTCAGAAACATGGGCATTCTTCGTAAGAAAGTTTGACGTTAAACGTTCAACACTTGAACAATGGTTTAAAGGTGAACCAGGATGCGATGATTCAATTGACTTATTAAAATACCTTGTAAAAGGTGCTAGAATTATATCAATCACTGGTGAGCAAGGTTGTGGTAAAACAACAATGCTTATGGGGATGATAGAAAATATATATGAAACAATGAACTTACGTATCACAGAAACAGCATTTGAGTTGCACTTAAGAAAAATATATCCAACAAGAAACATCTTATCAATGCGTGAAACAGATACAATAGCAGGACAAGAATGTTTGGATGTTCAAAAGAAAACTGACGGTTCTGTAAACATCATAGGTGAGGTTGCTACAGACCCTGTAGCATCATGGATGATTCAATCTGCGCAGGTTGCATCAAAATTCACATTATTTACTCACCATGCTAAAACATTTCCAGACTTAGTAACAGCACTACGTAACTCAATGCTAAGAGCTGGTGTATTCAAAAATGAAAAAACAGCTGAAGAACAAGTAGTACAAGTATTAAACTTTGATATACATTTACAAAAAGACTTTAGAGGAAAAAGATTTGTAGAAAGAATAACGGAATGTATACCAATAGAAGAAAAAAATGAATATACATATGATCACAGAAAAGAGCCTACTCTTGAAGGAAAATTCGATAAATTTTTCGATAATGCAACACATTATTTTGAAAAAATTACTGATAAAAAACTATATGAATATAGAAATATACTAGAGTTTATTGATGGAGAATATGTTATAACAAATAAAATCACAGATAAAAACTTACAAGAAATGAAAGCAAATATGGATGAAAGTGATGTAGAAGAATTTAATAAATTTATAGAAAAACATTGGGGAAACTCAAAGAAACGTACAAGAGTAAAAGAAACTGTTGGAGTAGCATCAGAAGGTGAAGAAGCACCTAAAAAAAGAGGTAGAAAATCAAAAGATGTATAATAATGTACAATAGGAGGTGTTTTAAAGTAATATGGATATCAATATACTAAAATATTTTATAATAGGTTTTGCGATATTGTTTGCATTTATAATAGTTGCATATATTATATTAAGGAAAAAAATGAACAAATCTGAATATAGACAAATGAAAAAATTGCAAGAAGGTACAAAAGCAGATACATTTTCACTAGAAATATTATATCAAAGACTATATTTAACATATATTAAAACACCTTTTATAAAAAGATACATATATAAATTAAGAAGAAGACTAGAAATTTTAAATATAGATGATGAATATACAACAAGAAAAGATTCTGCAAGAATTTTAACAAATGCAATATTAATATTGATACCTGTTACATTAATAACAATATTAATAACACATAGCAATATTTTGTTAATGTCAATATTATTAATATTCGAACTATTTATAGTAGACACTATGGTAGATGGAATGGTAGATAAAATTGATAATAATTTATTAAAAGAACAAATTGACTTTTTCGCAGAAATAAGACATGCATATCATGAATATAACATGGTTGAAGAAGCGATATATCAAGTGTCTTTAGATGATGAAAAAAGTGTTTCAAAACAGGGAGAAAAAATTTATGAAATATTAATTTCAGATGACCCTGAAACTGAGCTTGAAAAATATTATGATATAGCTCCAAATAGCTATTTAAAAGAGTTTGCAGGTATATCGTATTTAACACAAGAGTTTGGAGATAGAGAAGAAGATGGAGCTTCACTATATCTAAAAAATGTAAATAACATAACACAAGAAATGCAAATAGAAATATTAAAAAGAGATAAATTAAATTATGTATTCCAAAGCTTGGCATTTATTTCTATTGCACCAGTATTATTACTAGAACCATTAAAAAATTGGGCAACATCAAACTTTACATTTACAAATAGCTTTTACAATGGAAAACTAGGAATGATAGTACAAATATTAATAGTTATATTAACAGTTGTATCTTACATAATGACAAGAAAGCTAAAAGATAATGGTGGTGTACAAGTTGATATTGCAACAAACCAACACCCATGGCAAGAAAAAGTATATAAAAATCCAGTATTAAAAAAGATTGTAAATCAATTTATACCTAAAAAAGGTTCAAAAGATTATAGAAAAATGCAAACTCTGCTTAAAGATTCGGCATCTAAGTCGAAAATGGAATGGGTATATATAAACAGAATCTGTTTAGCAGTTATAACATTTGTTTTATCAATACTGTTATTTGCACAATTACATAAACTTGCTATAAATTATGTATATACTGAACCTACATCAAGGTCGATGGTAATGGGAACAATGTCGGAAAAAAATCAGAAAAAAGCAGAAGACTTAACTGAACAAGATAATTATTTTATAAATAAATTAAAAGGTAAATTAGATATAACACAAGCTGATATTGAAAAAGAAATGCAAAAATCTAAATACTATAAAGATTCTGGAGAAGAGGATTTAATAAAAAAAGATGCTGAAAGAGTATTAGGAAAATTAAAAGTAGTTAATTCAGAAAAAATGAGTTGGTTTGAAGAATTAGTTGCAATAGGATTAGCTGTAATTGCATATATGGCACCAGTTTGGATGATGATATTCCAAAAGAGAATGCGTCAAATGGAAATGGAAAATGAAGTAATGCAATTCCAAACAATCATAGTAATGTTGATGAAAATAGAAAGAGTTAATGTTGAAATGATATTGGAATGGCTTGAGAGATATGCAAATATCTTTAAAGAACCAATAGCACGATGTGTAAATAACTATGAGGCTGGTGCATGGGAAGCGTTAGAAGAACTTAAAAATTCAGTAACAAACAAAGATATGATTAGAATTGTAGAAAGTTTACAAGCTGCAGTTGAAAAAATACCAATTAGAGAAGCTTTTGATGAATTAGATGCAGATAGAGATTATCATCAAGAAAAGAGAAAAGCAACAAATGAAATGCTAATTTCAAGAAAAGGACTAATAGGTAAAGGTGTGGGCTTTGCACCACTTGTATGCTTATTTGTTGGATATCTAATAATCCCATTGGTAATAATAGGTGTAACAAGTATGTCAGATGCTTTCACACAACTTGGAGCATAAAAATTGGAGGATTAAATGGAAAATGCAACAAAAGCATTGTTAATAGCAGCAGGTATTCTGTTTGCAGTAATGATAATGTCACTACTATTAGTGGGATATAATCAAATATCTAGTTATTATTCTGCCCAACATGAAGAACAACAAATAAAGCAATTAGCTGACTATAACAAGATTTTTCAAAATTATAATAGAGAAAAAATAAGAGGAAATGAAATGATTTCTCTTATGAATAGAGTAATTGACTATAATGAAAGACAAGCATATGATGAAAGTAAAAAATATCCCAGAATGAGGGTAACAATAAAATTAGGAGCTAATGTGTGGCAACAATTTACATATAAACCAGCTAATAAGACGAATATAAATGATACTATTTTCAAAAATGTGCTAAATGGTGATGGAGATATAACAAATGTTTCTAACTCTAGTAGTAATAAAACTAATGATAAAACTTTAGTACAAATTACAAATGTTGATGAGGATTTAAAAAATAAATATCCAAGTTTAAATTTAACAGAAGATAAATTACAAAAATTATCTTCAAATATATCTAATATTATGATTAAAGAAGATACAGATGGAATTGATAGTAAAGATACTAGTCAATTAACTCCTGAACAAGAAACAGAGCGTAGTAATAGAGAGAAAAGATTAAAATTGCTAAAAGATATTTTAGGAATTTCTGAAAGTGTAATAAAAAGCAATATGGGTAATATTAAAGATGCAGCATGTAAATATTATGAGCTTACACAATTTAAAAGGGCTTATTTTTACTGTGATACAATGAATTATGACAAATCAACAGGACGAATAAATGAAATGGTATTTATAGTAAAAATAACGAATGGTAATATCGAACTTAATTAAAATCATTCTGAAAGGAATTTTATATGGAAGATGCAAGTAGAGCTTTATTAATAGCAGCAGGTGTATTTATAGGAGTAATGATACTTTCACTTGGGGTATTTTTATTTAATTCTTTAAATCAATTTACTGAAAGTACACAAGAAAGAATGGATCAAAATGCTGTAAGTAAATTTAATAATCAGTTTTTAGCATATGTAGATAATCCATCATTAAGAATTCAAGATGTTATTACAGTAGCAAATATGGCATCTGAAAATAATGCCAACTATGGAGTTGAAAATGAGTCTGATGGAAATAATTATTATGTAAAAGTAATTGCAGAGATTAAGACTAGCAAAGACCAATCATCGCCAGGTCGAGTACAAGGAATTGAAAAATCTGTAGTAGAAAAAGAAGCAGACTGGTTATCATTCAATAGTGAAAATAAATATAAATGCGAAAAGGTTAAGATGAGTCAAAAAACAGGAAGAGTTTATGAAATTGAATTTGAAATAAAATAAATTTTATAAAAAACTTGTATAAATAAAAATGTAATGATATAATGAGGACAATTATGAAGAAGATAATTATATTTATAGTAATATTAATTTTAATTATTGTTTCTGTAGTTGGCATTAAATATTCTGCATATAAAACTGAATATAATAATATTCAACAAGAAAACTCAATATACGAAAAATGCAAAGATACAGAAACAAGTGGATTAGATCTTGCTACACTAATCAATAAAAGTGTAGATAAAAATACAAAAAACAAAGTAGAAAAATCAGAAAATGGAGAATTTATACAAAATGAGGAAAACTCTATAGAAATAGAAATATATATAAAAGATAGTGAAAAAAATTATAGAATGGAAACAATATATAATAATGGAACAGAGCAATTTGTACAATATTATGGAAATATAATGTTTAAATGTTCAAAAATTGAATATCATAAAAAAACAGGAAAAGTAAGTTATGTATTGTTTGAACAAATTTAAAAGTTCATAATGTTCGATAAAAATTATCGATTATAATAAACAAACTATAAAAGGAGGAAGAAACTATGGAGAACGCAACAAAAGCGCTATTAATTGCAGCAGCAATACTTATTGCAATACTTATTATATCTCTAGGTATAGTTGTATATAATGTGGCAGCAGAAACTGTTCAAGGTGTTAATATGAGTGATCAAGAAGTTAAAGCATTTAATGATAAATTTACGAGATATGAAGGTGAAAATAAAAAAGGTGCAAATATTAATGCTCTTTTAAATGAAGTTGTACAAAATAATTTAAATTATGCTGATGATGAAAATAAACAAATAACAGTAACGGTTGATAAACCTTCAATATCAGTTGCAAAAGACACAAAAACAAGTCCTGGAAAAGTTCCAACAGGTAATGTATATACTGTTGTTATAACATATAATTCAAAAACAAAACTTGTAGAGTCTATTGAAGTAACAAGAACAGATGGGTAATTTTAATATATAGTATTATGATAGCATCTATAGATTAGAATATTTATACATAAATCTATAAGTATAAAATTATGAGTTTTCAATTATTATTGAAAACTCAATTTAATAAGTAGGAATATAAGAAAGGAGATGTACTATGGAAAATGTAGCTGAAGCTTTAAAAATGGCATTTGCAGTATTAATGTTTGTTTTAGCATTAACTCTATGTATATCTTCTTTTTCTCAAGCAAGAGAAGCAGTAGACTCAATTATAACAATAAAAGATAGAGAAACATCATATACATATGTAACTGCATCAAAAGATGGTACAAGAACAGTTGGAGCAGAAACAATAGTACCAACTTTATATAAAGCATATAAAGAAAACTTTGAAGTTCATTTTTTGGATACATATGGTAATAAGTTAATATTGTATGATTATGTAGATCCATATAATAACAAAACATCAATGTCAATTATAGATTTGGAAAAAGAAAATCATGCAAGTGCAGAAAGAGCTATAGATAGGTTAAATTACATTTTAAGTGGTGTACCAAATGGTTCTAATGATCCTGCTATAAATGAAGTGGCAAATATTACAACTGCTTCAGGTGGTAAAGGTTTTTATAGTTATTTAGAAGGTAAAAAATTTAAAGAAAAAATGGGAGAATATTACCAAGAAGACAAAGAAAAGGGTGACTCATCATCAAGCGGAGACACAACAGAAGAAACTACAAATACTGACACAACAACATTAGATGTTAACAAAACGAAAAAAAGAGTTATAATTTACCAGCTTGAAGATTAATCAAGTTTTTGCCTAGAAAGGAATGTGTAAATGGAAGAAACAACAGTATCAATAATAGGAATTATGATAGCAGCATTACTAATGTTTGTTGTCCCATTAGTAACTATTGCAGATAGAAATGATGACATATCTCAGTTAACTGCACAAACACTTACTGCTGATTTTGTAGATAAAATTGTTAGATTAGGGCAAATAACAAGTGATGATTATAATGAATATGTAACAAGACTAGCAGCATCTGGAAATACATATGATATAGAAATTGAAGTAAAAATATTAGATGAAAATCCATCTATAACAACAACAGATGGAAATAAAAACACTATTGGTTCAAACTTGTATTATTCAATATTTACAAGTCAAATTGAAGAAAAATTTAAAACAAATGATAAAATCATATTAAAAGAAGGAGATGTTGTTTCAGTTGTAGCTAAAAACAGTAGTAAAACAGTATCTCAAACATTAAAAAGCTTTTATTATACAGTAAAAGGAGAAGATTTACACATAATTTCAAGTACAAGTACAGCAACAGTTGCTGTAAATGGAACAACTTAAAATTTGTAAATTTTAGTAATTTATATCAAAAAACATATTAAAATAATCTTGAATAAAAATATAATATAAAACAAATACTAAATTAAAGAGTTTGAAAAATAATTATAATTTTGGATTATGTCAATACCAAAATTTAATTCTTTTCCAAATAAAATTGCACAATTAGAAAGGAACGAATTAAATTATGAAGGCAATCAAAAAATTTAGTTTAATATTTGTTTTATTTTTTTTGTATGCATATATAGTTTCAATTGATAGTATTCCAAAAGATATAATAATATTCAAAGGAGAACCAATAAATATATCTACACTATGGGGAATAGATATAAAAAGGCAAGATGGGTCAATAGAGGCATCTTCAAACATAACGTCAGATACATTTGAGAATGTAGGAAATGAAACATTAGAAGTAAGTATATTTGATAAAATAAAAGTAAAAACAATTGATGTAAATGTTATGGAAGAAGCAGAAGTTATTCCTGTTGGAGAGGTCGTAGGTGTTAAATTATATACAAGTGGAGTTCTAGTTGTTGGAACATCTTCAATAGAAGGAAAAGATGGAAATATATATAAACCATTTGAAAATTCGGGAATAAAAGAAGGAGATTCTATAATTTCTATAAATCAAAATATTGTAAGTAGTACAGATGAACTAATGGAAGAAATAAATAAATCAAAAGGAGATAAAATACAGATAACATATATCACATCAGATGAGCAAGAAAAAAAATGTGAAGTTTCTCCTGCAAAAGATAAAGATGAAAATTATAAACTTGGATTGTGGGTTAGAGATAGTGCGGCAGGTGTTGGAACATTAACATTTTATAATCAACAAAATAATACATTTGTAGCTTTAGGCCACCCAATAACAGATATTGATACAGGGAATATAATAAATACGTCTTCTGGAGAAATTGATGATGTTAGTATTGTATCAATTGTAAAAGGAGTAAAAGAGGAGCCAGGAAGAATACAAGGAACAATAAGAAATAATAAAATAATAGGAAACATATATAAAAACACTAAATATGGAATTTATGGGACTGTAAAAAATCCGGAGAATTTAACAATAGATTATTCTAAAAAAATGAAAGTCGCATCAAGACAAGAGATAAAAACAGGTGAGGCAACTATTCTTTGTAGTTTAGATGGTGAAATTAAAGAATATAAAATAGAAATCCAGAAAATATATTTAAACAATAATTATGATAATAAATGTATGATATTAAAAGTAACAGATGATGAACTTATCCAAAAAACAGGTGGAATTATACAAGGAATGAGTGGTTCACCTATAATACAAAATGGAAAGTTTGTTGGTGCTGTTACACATGTTTTTGTTAATGATCCAACAATAGGTTATGGTATCTTTGGAGATAAAATGATTAAAGAAAATGTTGAAAAATAATTACAATTTTGGACTGTGTCAACTTTTTAAAAAATTTTGAGAAAATTTTAAAAATAGTATTGACAAATCGGAAATAATAATCTATAATTTATAAATGTCAGGGAAATGCAGGTGTAGTTCAATGGTAGAACCTCAGCCTTCCAAGCTGATGACGTGGGTTCGATTCCCACTA
>CAKPSX010000003.1 GCA_934184665.1 uncultured Clostridia bacterium
TTTCTGCATTAAACTTTTCTGTTAATTCACTTTCTATTAGATCTCCTGCCACTATTTTTTCTAGTAATTCCATTTTATTCATGTTTTGGCACAAGTCCATAAATGCTTCTATTTTGCTATAATCGCTTATTATATTTATATCCACAAGTTCTTCTGGCATATTGTTTTGCTCCTGATACATGTTTAAGAAATATAATGTCATATTTGAATTATATAATCTGTAGTTTTCCATATTTTCTTTTATCATTGTTGAAAATACATATCCGTCATAGTTTGTTTTTATTATTGGTAACAATTCTTTTTGCTTCTCTTTTGAAATTTCTAATTCGTCCATTAAATATTCTACATCTTTTTGGCTGAAACCTAACATATCATTAAAATTAATGTTTCTTGTTATATCTCTGGCTATGTTAAATCCACTTGTTGTGCTATCTAATGTTACTGGCGCTACTCCTGTTATGAATATTCTATCTACTACTGTTTCTGTTCCCTTTTTTAATATCTCATACCATTTTCTTATTTTTCCGTTTTTTGATACTAGGTTTTTAAATTCATCTGTTCTAAATCCTAATAGTTCATTCGCAAAATGGTCATATTCATCTATTATTACATATATTTTTTCTTCTGGTTTTTGTATGTAAAATGCTTTGAATAAATCATCTAATATTCCTTCTGCTTCACACTCTCTATTTACAAAAAAGTTTAATCCATATTTTTGTGCAAATACTTCTATTGATGATGCAACTTCTCTTTTAAATCCTTTTATTGTTTCTTCTATTGTCTCTGTGCTTATTCCTGAAAAGTTAAATCTCAATATGCAATATTTGTTCCTGTTTATAGTTGGATTTTTGCCAATATATGTATTCTTAAATAATTCATCAAACTTATCTTTTTTGTTGATATCATAGTAGCATTCTAATGTACTCGTAAACAATGTTTTTCCAAACTTTCTTGGACGTAAAAACATTATTGTATTGTCTGATAAATCTTCTAACTTCTCTATATATTTCGTTTTATCTACATATATTCTATTTTCTTTTACTATTTGCTCATAATTACTTATTCCATTTGGTAATTTTCTCATTTTCAATCTCATTCCTTTCCTAAGGCACAAACTTGGTTGGAAAAATTTAAATTTCGTGATTATTCTCAAGTTTTTATCTCTTTTCCTTTTATTTACTCTGTAATTATTTTACTATATTATTTCTTTATTTTCAATGTTTATAAAGATTTTTCTGCTTTACATCTTTCAATTGCATTTTTTAAACCCACTTATTATAAACAATCCCCTGGCATAAACCAGAGGATTGTTATTTTTATATATTAAGAAAGGTTTCACTTTCCTATTATATAAATTTTATTTGGCCATCTAACAGCAGCATCCACCTTTGGGCTTTTTGCATATTAGAAGTATAATTGCTGATATAAGAAGAACACCAAGAGCTATTGCTAAAACTATCACTGCTGCTAATGCCGCAATAATTGTTTCTGCTAATGCTGCTCCTATTAATATTCCTATTGTTGCTGAGAATAATATTGCCAATATTGCTGTAACAATTCCTAAACAATTAGTTCTTTTTTTGCATTTCTTCTTAGTTTCATAACAATAATTAAATTCTTGTGGCTCCATAAAAGTCACCTCCATATAACACCATTTTAGTGTTACATTATATTATATTCGACATTTTCTTACATTGTTACATCTAGTATAACTAAATATTAATTTTTATATTAACGAAAAAATCAACCAGATTTTATTCTCTGATTGATTTTTGTATCTATCTGCTCTATTAGTTTGAGCAGATACATCATTGGTAGCGAAGGTGGGATTCGAACCTACGACCTGTCGGGTATGAACCGAATGCTCTAGCCAACTGAGCTACTTCGCCATAAATATATCTTTGGTGCCTCGAACGGGAATCGAACCAGTGACACAGGGATTTTCAGTCCCTTGCTCTACCAACTGAGCTATCGAGGCTTATAAAATTATAAAAAAATGGCGACCTGGAACGGGCTCGAACCGTCGACCTCTAGCGTGACAGGCTAGCGTTCTAACCAACTGAACTACCAGGCCGTAAAACATGGTGGTCGCTATAGGGCTCGAACCTATGACCCTCTGCTTGTAAGGCAGATGCTCTCCCAGCTGAGCTAAGCGACCATGTCTTTCGACATTGACTAGTATACTATGTTTTCTTTATATTGTCAATACTTTTTTTAAAAAAAGTTGATTTTTTTATTTTTTCGAGTTAATATTTCTGATATATTCACTCTTTAACTATTATATACTGTCACCAAGTTTATTTTAATCTTAAATACCCAAGTTCTTCCCAAATATTATAAGCAAGATTCAATCTAAATAGTACTTTAGGCTTTGCACCCGCTCTGTTTTTATCAACTACACATGCATAATATCTGACATCTGGGTTTTTATATTTCTTCAATTCATAAAATTTTGTATCCTCTTCTTCTAATGAATATTCGTATTTATCAAGATCTTCATTGTGTATTTGTTTCATTAGGCATAATGTGTCCAATACTTCCTTAACTGTTCTACTTACAGCTAAATCGTTTATATTTAAGTTTATTGGTAATGTATTGCTTTCTGTTAATTGTAATGATGATGCAATAAATATATTTAAATTTTGTGCTAAATTAGAAAGTATTGTAGCAGTCTTTTTAATTTCTTCTCCATTACCTATATGCTCAGTATCTGTTTTTAATGTGTCATAAAACATATACTCTATTTTTTCTTTGTAATAATAGTTCAAGATGACCTTTTCAAGTTCTTCATTTGTATGGTTTGTGATATTTACAAAATATATTGAATTTTTTATTTGTTTGTCTATCCAATCTGTTACAGCTATTGTTTTGTTAAACTCTGTCGAAACTTCAATAAGTCTTTTAGCAAAATCAGATTGACTTTCTCCTTCTTGTTTTTTTACATATCCGTCTTCATCTACTTCTACTTTTTTTCCTTCATCAGGTCTAAACTTAAATTCAAGTAGTTCTCCTTCTGTTTTTGTTATTTCTTGCCCATGTAATTTTTGAATTTCTTTATTGTTTAGCACGGTTGTTATTAAACATAATTTCATCTTTTCTTCTGACATTTCATTTGATATTATTAATACCTTTTTATTATGTATAAAAGCAATATATGCCGCTATATCAATTGTAAGTCTACTTTTACCTGAGTTTGATGGCATTGCATATGCCATAGTTTCGCCTTTTCTTATTCCTTTAAATACTCCACTTAAAATAGGGAATGGTAGTGCTAACCCACTTGTTAAACTATTTTCTCCTGTCAATAAAAAGTTTGTAATATTATTATTTAATACTGCTCTTTTAAATTTTTCAGTAGCATTTATTTGCTCTATTGCATCTTTTACCTCTTGTACTGTCATTTGATTATAGAGTTTATAATCTAATACTTCCGCAATCTTTTCTTTTGTTTCTTTAATAGGGTTTGCTAAATAATTTTTTCTAATTACAAATAGCTTTGCTAATTCAACATATACTTTTTCAAAATCATAATGACCTTCTTTTGCTTTATTTTTTAGTTCTTTTTTTCTATGATATGTTTCTGGTCCTTCTTTTGGGAAATTAAAGTCATCTTTTGCTATTTGTGGTGCATATGCCTGACCTTCAGTAAATAATATACTTTTATATATATTTAATAATTCTTCACTTTCAAAATAGCAGTCATCATGTACAATATAATACATAGAGATTGCCTTTGGGTTTTCTAATAACAAGCCTATATATTCTTCTTCTAATTCTATATTTGACAACTCTTTTGGATATATTCCATCTTCGCTATTTTCTTCATTTTCGTCAGAGTCTTGTTCTTCGTTTTCTTCAATTTTAGCTGCATTATTTTCCTTATTAAGTTCTTCTCTTTTCTGTTCTTCTTCAAACAATGATGTTTTAGTAAATTGAACTTTTCCGTCATCTCTTAATTTTTCTAATATTTTAACAGCTGCTCTATAATCTTTTAATTCAACAAGTTTTTTTATTTTTTCTATATCTTCTTCATTCTCTTTGGTTATTCTTATTCTGTTTACCAAATTCATGAATTCTTCTACTTTCATCTTATCACTTTCTTTCTTAACACTTACACCAAAGTCAAACCATGATATAAGCAAATATTTGTCAATTGTAAATCATATAAAACATCTTTTATTTAATGTAATTGCAACTATATTATATCTCTTTTGTTAAAACTATCATACATTGTAACTAGCATAAGTATTGCACATACTCCTAATACTGTCATCGAAAATCCTAATGATGATGTTGTTGCAAAGTTGCTTACTCCAGTATCTATAAGTTTTCCTGCATTAGGAAATACTTTATCAACAAGATTTAAATTGTTAAATGGAATATACCTAACCCAATCTTTTGTTACAAAACTGTTGATTATTGTCATAAAGATTCCATTTCCCATATATAATGCTATTCCAATACTTACAGAAACTGCTGTGTTTCTTGTAATAACTGAAAGCATTAATGCAAATAATGCAAACATAATTACTGGTATTGTTTTTACCATATAATATTCTATGGTATATAATGCATTTCCGATTTCTTTTACTTGACCATTTTGTACATATAAATATGTTTCTCCATCTCCATTAAAGAATACATTTGCTACAACAATACTTAACAATGAACTTATTAATGTTATTATTAATATGTAAAATATTAATGACAATATTTTTGCTGTTAGTATTTTCCATCTTTTGTTTGGAGTTAATGCCCAGAATTTTATTGTACCTTCTGACGTTTCTGTTGATATTGCTCCACCTGCTATTATAATTGCTATTATTGATATTACAGCAACTACAAAAGTTGGTGCCATCATTTCATACCTCATTCTGTAATTATTATCTGAACCTTGTTCAGCAGTTGGAATATTGTTTTCCAATCTATATATATCTATTTTAATTGCATCTTCTAGCTCTTGTTTTTCTTCTGCTTTTAATACTTTTCTAGTCTGTTGATTTATTCCAGTTCTTAGACTTTTTTGATTTGTTTCAATTTCTATAATGGCATAATTTTTCCATGTGTTTTCTTGCTCATCTTTGCCAATTTCATATTTTTCTTTCAAGTCAAGTACTAATATTTCATCATTATATTCTTGTTCTGTAATACTCTTTGATTTTAGTGACTCTTTTAATGATTGCCTTTGAATTTCTATATATTCATTAAAGTTATCTTCTTTCAATAGTTTAATAAGTTTTTCTGCTTTTTCTGTATCATCAATCATTTTTGCATCAACTATTTGTTCTACTATATCATTTCTCCAAGTACTGCCATACCCATTTATATTATAATCCAAGCATAATTGATACTGCTCTATTTGTTTTTTAATATTTTGTTTACTTACTTCATCTAAGCTATCATTTTCTAATTCACTTTTTAAATATTCTATTTGTGATTTCAAG
The DNA here is from genome assembly GCA_934184665.1 of uncultured Clostridia bacterium. Taxonomy (GTDB): domain Bacteria; phylum Bacillota; class Clostridia; order TANB77; family CAG-508; genus CAG-269. Next base: position 5,445 of record CAKPSX010000003.1, read on the forward strand.
TTTTCTTCATTGTAGTTTGCAACTTCTCTAGTATATGTTACATTATTATCCAATTTTTGCATTAGTTTTGTAATACCAAGAACTGCCATTATTGAGAGTAATACTATTACTAATAATACTTTAGTTGAAAACTTTTTCCATGTTTTTATATTTTCACTTATAAATAATTTAAATATTTTCATTTTTTATCTCATTCCTTTCTTGATGTTGCATCAAAAAATATTTCCTCAAGAGTATGCTCTTTTGGTATTACAGCTTTTATTCCTACATTATTTATGGCTAATTCTTTTACTATCACTGGTAATTCTTCTGTTTTTACAGTAATTTCTATGTTTTCTTCTACATCTTTAAATTTAATATTAAACTTTTCTTTTATTATCTGTGTTGCTTTTTCTTTGTTTACTACTCTTAATTCTACTTTTTCTATAGTTTCTTCTTCAGCTTGTTCTTTTACTTTTTGAATCTTTACTACTTTTCCATTATCTATAACAGCTACTCTGTCACACATTAATTGCATTTCTGATAATATATGTGATGATACAAATACAGCAACACATTTTTTATGTGCTATTTCTTTTAAAATATCTCTTAATTGCTTTATCCCTGCTGGATCTAATCCATTTGTTGGTTCATCTAATATCAAGATTTTAGGTTTATGTAATAATGTTAATGCTAACCCAAGTCTTTGTTTCATTCCTAATGAATATTTTCCAACTTTATCATTTTCTCTGCCCTTTAATCCCACTAGTTCAATAACTTCATTTATTCTTCTTGTACTGATGTTTCTTATTCTTGCATGCAACTTTAAATTATCTAATGCAGACATATATTTATACATATCTGGATTTTCTACAATTGCTCCTATACATTCCATTGCATTTTCAAACTGTTTTTTATTATCAAATCCATTTACTTTTATCTCACCAGAATCCATGTCTATAAGTCTTAATATCATTTTTATTGTTGTTGTTTTACCTGAACCATTAGGTCCTAAAAAGCCTAGTATCTCGCCTTCTTTTACCTCAAGGCTAATATCATCAATTATTTTTCTTTTTCCAAATGATTTACTAACATTTTTTAGCTCTAGTATTGTTTTGGCCATTTTCTCTCTTCCTTTCTCAAGGTTAAATTTTAGTTAAAAAACTAACATTTTTCATTTTACTTTTTAATTTTTTCATCTTCCAATAAATTATAACACATTTAGTGTTTCTGTATAATTTAGAATTGTTCCATCATCTAACATTGAATATACTACTTTCCACTGTTTATCCACTTTTTGTAGAATTATTGTTTCTCCTGTATTTGATGTTGTATTTTGTTTTTCCATTTCTTTTCCTGTTTCTTCATCAATATATTTATATGTTGTTTCTGATGTTGTATTAAGAGTAACAGTTACTTGATTTCCATCAAATTCATAATTTGTTATTTTATCAATAGTGTGTTTGCTTTTTGATTTTATTTCATTAGATAAATAGCCTGTTTTTAATGTTGATAATAAATAATCATATTGAATATCTACAGCATCATCATTTTTTATCATTCTTTTTTCAAGCTCTGTCCTTAGTTCTTTTTCAGCCTTTTCTTGTACTTCTTTAGTTACTCCTAATGATGGTGTTTGGTTTTCTTCTGGCAATACTGTATATCTATCTATAAATTCTAAGAATTCTTGGCATGTATTTTTTATCTCTGTTTTATCTGAATCTCTTTGTTTTTCTACACCTATTAAATATATAACTAATACAACTACCACTATTATTGTTAATATAAGTCCTTTATTGATCTTTTTTAAAACTTTCATTTTCATTTATCGAGTTTAACTCGACTCCCCCTTTCTTTTATTTTTGTGTTGTTATAACATTTTTTAAAATTTATGTGTTTAATATTTCTAATATTTCTTCATCTTTTTTTAAATTATCTCCAAGAAATTCATAACATTTTTTATTTACTCTCATTGCAGGTAAGCCTATTTCTTTGTCTTCTCTCAGTCTATTACTTGCATATTTTATTATTATTGGTTTATTTGTTACTGCTTCCATTACAACTTCTTTGTCATCTCTCATTTCTTTTGTTGAAAAATACAAAATCTGACCTGTTTTTTTCAACCCAGAAATCAACAATTCCTTATCATTTAACAGATTTTCCTTTGCATAACAATATGTCCATCCTACATTTTTTACTGATTCATATACTATTTCTCTATTTCCTTTTAGCCTATCACTTGCAAATTCAAGTGCTTCTGGGTTTTGCTTTACAGCTTCCATTACAACTTCTGAGTCATCTCTTAATTCATCACTTGCAAATTCTAATAATTCCCCTGCTTTTCTTACATTTTCTAGTACATAATTTTTATCCTTACAATTTTGTTTCATTTTTGTTACTTCTATTAGTTCTGGCACTTTCGTTTGATCCTTTCTTTAAAAAATATTTATACAACTATTTCATTTTTTGTAATTATATCATTTTATATATTTTTTGGCTATAGTTTTTAGTCTTTTAAATTATTTTTATGAAGCTCTTTTATTTCTTAATTCATTTGCATATTTTAATGTTATTTCATTTACTTCTCCTGATGACATTCTAGCTATTTCAAATATTGTTTCTTCTTCATTTAAAAGTTTTATTTCTGTATTTGTTCTGTCATTTTTTACTGTTTTGCTTATGTAATAATTATAATCTGCTTTTGCTGCAATAGCTGCTAAATGTGAAACACATAATACTTGATGTGTTTTTGATATATCTTTAATTTTTTCAGCAACTGTTTTTCCAGCTTTACCACTTATTCCTATATCAATTTCATCAAATACTAATGTTGGCATTTTATCTGATTCAGCTAATACTTTTTTTATTGCTAGCATTATTCTTGACATTTCTCCACCTGATGCTATTTTTATTAACTCATTTTCCTTTTCTCCAATATTTGTTTTTATGTAGATTTTAACATCATCTTTTCCATCTTCAAAATAATCATTTATTTTGTATTCCACTTTTACATTTATTTTTGCATTTTTCATTTCAAGTTCTAGTACCTCTGCATTTATTCTCTTGTTTAATTCTTCTGCATATCTTTTTCTAATTTCACTCATTTTCTCAGCTATTTGGTTCATTTCTTTTTCTATCTCTTTTTGCTCTAGTTTTAATTGGTTATTATGCTCTTCTAAATTCTCTATTTTAGTTATTTCTTGTTCAACTTCTTCTTTATATTCCAAAATTTCTTCTATATTATTTCCATACTTTCTTTTTAAATTATATATATTATCAAGTCTTGATTCTGTTTCTTCTATTTCTTGTTCATTAAATTCTACATCATCATTAAAACAGCTTATATCTCTTGATATTTCTTGGATTTCATAATATACATTTTTTAATTCTGATACTGTTTTTTCATACTTTGTATCAATGCTTTCTATTTTTTCTAAAGACTTTATAGCTTTTCCTATTAAGTCTATTGTATTTTCTCCTAATGCAATATCAGCATCTTGTAAGCTTTTAGCTATCTTTTCTGAATTAGCTATAATTTTTCTTTTTTCTTCTAATTTCTCTTCTTCTCCTATTTTTAAATTAGCCTCTGTTATTTCATTTGCTTGATATCTTAACAAATCTAATTTTCTTTGTTTTTCTTTTTCATCTCCATAATTTTCTCTTAATTCTTTTTTTATTTCATTATATTTGTTATATCTTTTTTTATATTCATCTTGTAGTCCATTTATTTCTTTTCCTATGAAACTATCTAAATATTTTATATGTGTTTTGCTATCTAATAATTTCTGATTATCATTTTGTCCATGTATTTCTATATAGTTGCTCATAAACTTCTTTAATTCTGCTACTGTTACTAATCTACCATTTATTTTGCACATGTTTCTTCCATTACTATATATTTCTCTTGTTATTATTATATTTCCTTCAACTGCATTTTCATCTTCTGGATTATACATACATAATTCAACATATGAGTAACTTTCTCCGCTTCTTATCATTTCTTTTGAAAATCTGCCACCACATATTATATTTATAGCATCTATTATTAAACTTTTACCTGCACCTGTTTCACCTGTTAATGCATTCATTCCTTTGTTTAATTCTATTTCTAACTCTTCTATTATTCCTATATTTTTTATGTGTAAATTTGTTATCATATGTTCCTCCTATCACTGTTTTTATTATTTTTCAAAAATATGTTCGTGATTATTGTATTACTTTCCCTTTTATTTGTCAATAGTTTTACGAACATTTTTTCTTTTTTCGTTTGTTTTTAATTTTAGTTTTGCCTTATTGTTTCAACATAAAAAAGCTTACCAATTGGTAAGCTTTTTTTAGAGATATATGATTATTCTATATCATTACTCTCCTCTTCTTTTTTGTTTTTTATTCTCTTCTGCTCTTCTTTGTAGAAAAAGTAACAAAGAATAATCATTGTAACTAATAGTGTCAGCTGCAAGATGCTGAAACCGTATTCGCGGATGCTTGGGTTAATCATAGCTCCCATCTGACCAGCCGTTATAGTTAATAGCAAAGTATTAACCATAGGTTTCCAGGTGAACCAGTTTACAATGACTGCAATAGCAATCATTGCGATTATGAACCCAAACTTTGTCAGGGGCTCCTCATCGTAAAAGCCTAAGGTAGTTCCAAAAAGGCTACCCATGAACGCTGTGATTACATAATGCAGATATCTCATAATGTTTTCTCTCCTTAAAAATATTGATACCTTAATTATACCATATTTTAAGCCAAAAGTAAAATTTACATAATATTAATGTGCTTATTTTTTGCTTCTATATTCTTACTTTTAATTTTCTAAATATTTCTTTAAGAATTTTCCTGTATAACTTCTTTCATTTTTGCATATCTGTTCTGGTGTTCCAACAGCTATGACCTCTCCCCCAGCATCTCCGCCTTCTGGTCCTAAATCTATTATATGGTCACAAGTTTTTATTAAATCTAAATTATGTTCAATTACTAAAATTGTATTTCCTGTATCAACAAGTCTTTGTAATATATCTACTAATCTATGAACATCAGCAATATGAAGTCCTGTTGTTGGCTCATCTAATATATATAATGTTTTACCTGTTGCTCTTTTTGATAATTCAGTTGCTAATTTAACACGTTGTGCTTCTCCTCCTGATAGTGTTGTGGATGGTTGTCCTAATTTAATATATCCTAATCCCACATCATATAATGTTTGAATTTTTGATTTTATTTTTGGTATATTCTCAAAAAATTCAAGTGCTTCTTCAACTGTCATATCAAGTACATCTGAAATACTTTTACCTTTGTATTTTACCTCAAGTGTTTCTCTGTTATATCTTTTACCCTTACATACTTCACAAGGTACATATACATCTGGTAAAAAATGCATTTCTATTTTATGAACTCCATCACCATTACAACTTTCACATCTACCACCTTGAACATTAAAACTAAATCTGCCTTTTGCATAACCCCTCATTTTTGCCTCATTTGTCCCTGCAAAAATATCTCTAATTAAATCAAATGCACCTGTATATGTTGCAGGGTTTGAACGTGGTGTTCTACCAATTGGAGATTGATCTATATTTATTATTTTGTCAATATTATCAATTCCTTTTATTGTCTTACATTTTCCTGGTTTTTCACTTGCTCCATTTAATTTTTGTGCAATATTTTTATATAATACTTCATTTACTAAAGTACTTTTTCCTGAGCCAGATACTCCTGTAACACAAGTAAATGTTCCTAATGGAATTTTTACACTTATATTTTTTAAGTTATTTTCTGTTGCATTCACTATTTCAATATTTTTCTTGTTTCCTTTTCTTCTTGTTTTTGGTACATGGATCTTTTTTCTTCCACTTAGGTAATCTCCTGTAATTGACCCTTCAACCTGTTTTATTTCTTCAGCAGTTCCTTGTGCCATTACATTTCCACCATGTACACCTGCACCTGGTCCAATATCTATTATTTGATCTGCAGCATACATTGTATCTTCATCATGTTCTACAACTATTAATGTATTGCCTAAATCTCTTAGTCTTTTTAATGTTGCAATTAGTCTATCATTATCTCTCTGATGTAACCCTATACTCGGCTCATCTAATATATACAAAACTCCTGTTAGTCCAGAACCTATCTGTGTTGCTAAACGTATACGTTGTGCTTCTCCTCCTGATAATGTTCCACTACTTCTTGATAATGTTAAATATTCTAATCCTACATCTACTAAAAATTGAAGTCTAGCATTTATTTCTTTTAAAATCATATCTGCTATCATAGCTTGTGTATCTGTTAGTTCTAGTCCTTTTAAGAATTCTTGAATCTGTTTTATTGACATTGCTGTTATTTCATTTATATTTTTTCCATTTATTTTTGTGCTTAATATTTCTGGTTTTAGTCTAGCTCCATTACATTCATCACAATGCATATTACTCATATACATTTCATAAAAATCTCTCATTCCCTGTGATTTTGTTTCATTATGACGTCTTTCTAGTGTTGGTATTACACCCTCAAATGGTGCTGTAAACTTTCTTGTTCCAGCATATGAAGAATATTCGAATTCTATTTCTTCATCACCTGTTCCATATAATATTTTCTCTAAAAAGTCTCTTGGCAAATCTTTTATTTTTTTGTTTTTTATATCTATTCCATAATGTCTACCTACACTTTCGAAATACATTCTTGCCATAGTGTCACCTTTTTTCATTGTGCTTGCTCCAAATGCTTTTACTCCATCATATAATGTTTTAGTTTTGTCAGGAATAATTAAATCTTCATCCATTTTCATTAAATAACCTATTCCTAAGCACTTTGGACAAGCTCCATAAGGATTATTAAATGAAAACATTCTTGGTGTTAATTCTGGGAAACTAAATCCACAATCTGGACATGCATAATTGCAACTGTACAATATTGGCTTTTCTCCAACAACATCTATTAATACTAGATTCTCAGCATGTTTTAATGCTATTTCTATAGATTCAGTTAATCTTCCTATTATATCTTTTTTTATTACTAATCTATCAACAACTATTTCTATTTCGTGCTTTTTATTTTTATCTAATTTTATTTCGTCTGTTAGTTCATAAATTTCTCCATCAATTCTTACTCTTACAAATCCTTCTTTTTGTAAATCTTCCAGTAATTTTGTGTGTTCACCTTTTCTACTTCTCACAACAGGTGCTAATACTTGTATTTTAGTTCCTTCTTCTATTTTCATTACATTATCCACTATTTGGTCTATTGTCTGTTTCTCAATTTTTTTTCCACAATGCGGACAATATGGTTGTCCTATTCTTGCATATAATAAACGTATATAATCATATATTTCTGTTACTGTTCCTACTGTTGAACGTGGGTTTTTTGATGTAGTTTTTTGATCTATTGATATTGCTGGTGATAGTCCTTCTATTGATTCTACATCTGGTTTTTCCATTACTCCTAGGAATTGTCTAGCATATGATGATAAACTTTCTACATATCTTCTTTGACCTTCTGCATATAATGTGTCAAATGCAAGTGATGATTTTCCTGAGCCAGATAAACCTGTTATTACAACTAATTTATCTCTTGGTATTTCTATATTTATATTTTTTAAATTATGTTCTTTTGCACCTTTTATCGTTATTTTATCATTCATTTTTCTCATTCCTCCTTCAAGGCTCTATTATTATACTACATTTTTTGATAATAAACAAGAGTTCGAGAAAATTGTTTTATATTATTTTCTTTATGTGGTTAATTAGGCACTTTCCATTTTTAAAAACTATTTCAATTACATCAAAGTAGAATTCATACTTCCAATATTTTTTATTCAAGCTTAAAAATATTTTAGCTGCTGTTTTCATATGTTTTATTTTCTTATAATTTACCGCTTCTGATGGCATTCCATAATTAAAATTGCTTCTTGTCTTTACTTCAACAAAAAATAATTTTTTATCTTTTTTTGCTATTACATCTATTTCACCTTTTTTAGTATAATAATTCTTGCAAACAATTTCATATTCCTTACTTTCTAGATAATGCTCGGCTATATTCTCTCCTATTTTTCCAAATACTTTCTTATTCATTTTTTCACATCCATTTCTTAGGATATAACTTTTTCAATCAAATTTTTAATCTTGTTTTTTCACAAACTGTTGACCAGGTAGTTCCTGGATTTTATTTTCAATCTCAAGCATCATCAATTTATAATTTACTTCATTTACAGCCAAGCCTGTTTTTATAGAGATTTCATTTATATCTTTTGGATTATCATCAAGTATTTTATAAACACATAATAAATCTTCTGGAATATCAAAAAATATATCATTTTTTGATAATTGCTTTTTCGCAAATTCTATATCTGAAAATTCACTTAAAATATCTGTTACATTTGTTACTAGATTACAACCTTTTTTTATTAATTTATTTGTTGTAATTCCTTTTTTATTATCTAAACTACTTGGTATAGAAAAAACTGGTTTTCCTTGTTCTATTGTATTTCTTGCAGTTATATTTGTTCCACTATTCTCCCCTGCTTCAACAACTAATGTTCCAATCCCCATTCCAGCAACAATCCTATTTCTTTCTCTAAATTTATTTGAGTCTGCCTCAACCTCATCATCATATTCTGTTACCAAAACTCCATCATTTTCTAATATCGCTCTTGCTAATTCAATATTTGATTTCGGATATATGTTTTTTAGCCCTGATGGCAATACAGCTATAGTTTTACCACTATTTTTCAAACAAGTTTCATGTGCAATAGTATCAATACCTACAGCTAATCCACTTATTATATTTATATCATATTCCACGAGATCTTTAGTGAATTTTTGACACATTTTTGCTCCATACAATGTGTTGTGTCTTGAACCAACAACAGCAATTCCATAATTGTTTAATATTTCTATATTTCCTATTGCATGTAATCTACTTGGTGGCTTTTTTAATTCACGCAATCTCTCTGGATATAATTCATCACAATATTCAATTATCATATCTCTTAAAATTTTCCTCCTTCAAATCTGTATCAGCTAAATTTTTGAGCTGTTCTATCTAAGCTTCTATACATTATTGCTTCTGCAATATGTTTATCTTCTATTTTTTCTTTTCCTTCTAAATCTGCAATAGTTCTTGCAACTTTTAATACTTTTTCATATGCTCTTACACTTAGTTTTAAATTGTCAAACGCTTTTTTTAATATAATTTCAGCTTTCGAATCTAATATGCAATATTCAGAAATCGCCTTTTGATTTAATTCTGCATTTGAATGTATATTCCATTGTTTATATCTTTTTCTTTGAATTTCTCTCGCTTTATTTACTCTATTTCTTATTTGCTCTGAAGTTTGCCCATTATATTCTGAATTTAATTTATTATACTTAGGTCTTTTTACTTCTACTTGTATGTCTATTCTATCTAAAAGAGGTCCACTTATCTTATTTAAATATCTATGTATTTCTGTTGGAGTGCACCTACATTCTTTTTGTTCATCTCCATAATAGCCACAAGGACATGGATTCATACTTGCAACAAGCATAAAATTACAAGGAAATATACAATTTCCATTTACTCTATTTATCATTATTTCTTTATTTTCTAAAGGTTCTCTTAATGATTCTAAAATATATCTATTATATTCTGGTAATTCGTCTAAAAATAATATTCCATTATGTGCTAAACTTACTTCACCAGGTCTTGGATTTCTTCCTCCTCCTATAATGGTACTTAATGTAACTGTATGATGTGGCATTCTAAATGGTCTATTTAAAATCAGTCCATCATTTTTCAATTCTCCTGATATACTATGTATTTTTGTTATTTCCATCGCTTCTTCTATATCAAGTTCAGGTAATATTGTATTTATTCTTTTTGCCATCATTGTTTTTCCAGAACCTGGACTACCTACCAATAAGCAATTATGTCCTCCTGCAACTGTAATCTCCAATGCTCTTTTTATATCTTCCTGTCCTTTAACTTCCAAAAAATCTATATCATATTTATTTTGAGAACTAATCTCTGTATATACTTTTGTTAAACTTTCTGTACGTTGAATGTTTATTTCTTTATTCAAGTATCTCACTAATTCATTTAAATGTGTCACTGGAATAACTTCTAATTCTTTTACAATTGCTGCTTCATTTGCGTTTTCTTTTGACAATATTATTCTTTTTATTCCAAGCTCTTTTGCTTCCATGCACATCGATAATATTCCATTTACTTTGTTTATTTTTCCATCAAGTGAAAGTTCTCCAATAAATATAGTTTTTCTTAATTCATTATAATCAATATATGGAATTTTATTAGTAGCAAGCAATATTCCCATAGCCATTGCTAAGTCATAGCTACTTCCTCCTTTTTTTACATTTGCAGGTGCTAAATTTATTAAAATTTTTTTATTTGGAAATTCAATTTTCGAATTTTTTATTGCTGCCATAATTCTCTTTTTGGCTTCTTTTACACTTGTATCTGGTAGACCAACTATTTCAAACTCTAGTATTCCATTACTTATGTCTGTTTGTATTTCTATTAAATATCCATCTAATCCATTTAGTGACATTGATTTTACTTCTGATAACATTTTTCTCCTTTCTCTTAAGGCATAGTACCTTATTTTTCAATTTTTTATTGATTTTTTAATTGTTTTATTATAAAATATTTTTAAATTTTAACTAAAGAATGGTGATATTATGAGTAATAAAAAAAATATAAAATCAAAACCTTTTAAAACAAATAATAGTGATATTAATGTTCCTAGCAATATTTCAGGAACCAAATTGATAATTGTATTTGCATTTTTATTAGTTATCATGATACTTTTAATTGGTCGTATTGTTTTTCTAAAGTTTGTAGATGGTGATAGATTACAATCTCTTGCAACATCTCAACAAACACTTACTGAAACTCTTACAGCTAAGCGTGGTACAATCTATGATACTAATGGTAATGTTTTAGCAATAAGTTATGATACTGATAAAGTTTATATAAATCCTGCTGAAATAGCTGAAAAGGATAGAGAAATCGTAGCACAAAGTATATCTAATATATTAGAAATAGATTATTCAGAATTATTATCTAATATCAATTCTTCTACAAGCAAATTCCTTGTTGCATCTGATGTTCCTCAAGATAAAGTTGATCAATTAAATAAATTGAAAGATAATTTATCTGAGTCTAAAATTAAAACTGGAATGAGTTTTGAAGATACTAATAAAAGATATTATCCACATAATTCTTTAGCTTCAACCGTTGTAGGTTTTGTTGGCTCAGACAACCAAGGTTTAAGTGGAATCGAATACTCATGGGATTCTTTTTTAAGTGGTGTTGCTGGAAAATCAGTTAGTCTAAAAGATGCTGACCAGTCTGAAATTGCTAACTCTGAGCAAACTTATATAGCAGCTGAAAATGGTTATGACATTAATTTAACTATTGATGTTAATATTCAAGGTATTGTTGAAAAATATCTTGCTGAAGCTGTTCAAGAATATTCTTGTGATAGTGGAATTACAGTAGCAATGAATCCTTCTAATGGTAAGATATATGCTATGGCAGATTATCCAAGTTATGATTGTAATTCTCCTAATACTATTAATTCATCTCTTTCTGCTGTTTGGGATAAATTATCAGATCAAGAAAAAAATGATGCAAGATATAATATGTGGAAGCCAAAGGCTGTAACTGACACTTATGAGCCTGGTTCAGTATTTAAAATTATAACTTCTTCAATTGCATTAGAAGAAAATATTACTGACACTGATGTTGCAAACGATTTTTACTGTAATGGTCATTATTATATTGAAGGTGAAGACAAACCTATTGATTGTTGGAAAAATGTAGCTCCTTATCATGAAAGTCAAACATTACGAAAAGCTTTATGTAATTCTTGTAACCCTGCTTTCATGCAATTAGGAAAACGTATTGGTTCTAAGACAACTTATAAATATTATGAAGCTTATGGATTTTTTGGAAAGACTGGTATCTCACTTGCTGGTGAACCTAAAAATGGTGGTATTTTCTATAAATTGGATGAAATAAAACCTATTGAACTTGCAATAATGTCATTTGGACAACGTTTTACTATTACGCCTTTACAAATGATTTCAGCTGCTTCTGCAATAGCAAATGGTGGTACTTTAGTTCAACCTCAAATTGTTGACAAAATAACTAATACTGATACTGGCGAAGTTACTACTTTTAAAACAGAAGAAAAATGCCAAGTTATTTCTAAAGAAACTGCTGACAAAGTTACATCAATGATGGAATCTGTTGTTACTACTGGAACTGGTGGACATGGTGCAGTTGAAGGTTACTCAATCGGTGGTAAAACTGGTACATCTGAGCCACGTAATGGAACAAGTGATGGTTATGTTGCTTCTTTTATAGCAATATCTCCTGTTGAAAATACAAAAATTGTTTTACTTGTAATTTTGAAGAATCCTACAGGAAAACAACACAATGGTGGGCAAATCGCCGCACCTACAGCATCTAAAATGCTTGCAGAAATCTTACCATATCTTGGTGTAGAATCTGGTAATGAAAAAGATGTTAATACTAGTATTTCTACAGATGATTTATATTAAAAATTTATTATTTTTGCCAGATTTTGAGACTTCTATAATGAAATCTCAAATATCTGGCATTTGTAGTTTTTATATAATAAAAATCTACTTGTTAAATGGATGTGTTTTTATTCCAATTAATAAAACATCATCACTCTTTTCATCAAAGTAATTAAATAATTGTTCATATCTATTTTCATTATTTTTTTCTGCACGAATATAATCTGAAACATCTAAAAAACTAATCTGTGTACCTGTTTCTATCATTTGACCTTTGTTGTTCTCAATTTCTAGAAAAATGCTTTGTTGAAATCGTCTTTTGTTCAATTCTGATATAAGTACTTTATTTAGATTTGCATCTTGTTTTTTCTCATTTTTATTATTTTCTGTTTCTTCTTCACATATAGCACACCAATAACAGAAAATAGATTCTTTTATTCTGTATTTCCTTATCATTTTTAAATATACTTCTATTTCTTCGTCTGTTTCAAGTAATGCTTTTACTTTTACTAATTCAAATTCATATTCTGATATGTCTTTCAATTTTATATTTTTTTCATATTCTATGTCTTTTATTTTTATTTTTAATACATTATTTAGAACATCTCTTAGTATGTCCTTTTCTTTACCTCTTACTAGCTCACCTAGTTTGTATATACTATTTAAATTATTTGATTCTATAGAATATCCCTCCTTTGTTATATATTTTAATTAATTATAATAAGGTTTTTTAATCTTAGATAAAATTAACTTTGATTTTAAATTTAAATTTTAATTTATAGAAAAAATTTTTTTGAAAATTATATAATCTTTAACTAGTATAATTTCTTTTTACTTTTTTGTCAATACCAAAATCACATTTTTTTATTTTATTTTTCCAAAATACATTTTTCGACTTTTTACGACTTTATTCGTTTAAACTTTTTCAGAGTAGATATTGATCAACTTCAACACCTACTCTGAATATACTTTATTATTTTCAACTTATTTATTTGGGATATAATATCCTACTCCTCTTTTGGTTATTAATATTTGTGGGTTTGATGTATCTTTTTCAATTCTTTCTCTTATTCTTCTAACAGTAACATCAACTGTACGAATATCTCCATAATATTCATATCCCCAAACTCTCTCTAGTAAAGCTTCTCTTGTTACAACTTGACCTGGTTGTTGTGCTAAGAATTTCAATACTTCAAACTCTCTTAATGTTAGATTTATTACTTTTCCATCTATATGTACTTCATATTTTTCTAAATCAAGAACTAATTCACCAACCTGTATTATGCTTACTTTTTTCTCTTTTTCTTCTTCTTTGTTCTTTTCTTTTTTCTCTTCTATATTATTTTCAACTTTTCTCAAATTAGCCTTTACTCTTGCTACTACTTCTCTAACACTAAATGGTTTAGTTATATAATCATCTGCTCCTAATTCTAGCCCAACAATTTTATCAAGCTCATTGTCTTTAGCAGTAACCATTAATATAGGCACATTATATATATTTTTTATTTTTTTACATACTGAAAGTCCATCTAATCTAGGCAACATTAAATCTAATAAAATCAAATCTGGTCTTTGTTCTCTTGCTATTTCTACAGCTGTAACTCCATCATTTGCTTCTATTGTTCTATATCCTTCTCTTCCTAAATTATGTACTAATAAATCTACTATCTTTTGTTCATCATCTACGATTAATACTGTCTTTTTCTCATATTCATATTTATCTTCCATATTTCTTTCAATCCTTCTTTCCAGTATTTTATGTTCATGTTTTTATTCCATATTCTTTATATCATAATTTTTTCCATTATACAAGTTTTTTCACTAATTTTATTTTAAATATTAGATAATGCTTTTAGTACTCCTAGCTTTCCATATTCATATGTAAGACCACCTTGCATATAAGCTATATATGGCTCTCTTATTGGCCCATCACAACTTAATTCTATTGTTGAACCTTCTGTAAATGTTCCTGCTGCCATAATTACTTCATCATCATATCCTCCCATTGGACTTGGTTCAGGAATAACATGTGAATCTATTGGAGAACCCATCTGAATTCCTTGGCAAAATTTAACCAATTTATCTTTTGAACCTAATTTTATTGTTTGAACAATATCTCCTCTTTTTTCATCATATTTAGGATCTATTTCATACCCTAATTTTTCTAACATTCTACTTGTAAATACTGCTGTTTTCACACTACTTGCCACTACACTTGGTGCGAAAAACAAGCCTTTTATAAATGCTATATTCTGATTCAAAGATGGTCCAATTTCTTTACCAATTCCTGGTGCTGTCAATCTTTCTGCACATAATTCAACTAATTCTTTTTTGCCTGCAATATAGGCTCCGCTTGTTGCTATACCTGCTCCAAGATTTTTCATTAATGAACCTACTATTATGTCTGCTCCAACTTCTGTTGGTTCCTTTTCTTCCACAAACTCTCCATAACAATTATCAACCATTATAATTACTTCAGAATCTATTTTTCTAATTTCTTTTATTACATTTTCTATTTTGTCTATTGTTAAACTCTTTCTTGTAGAATAACCTCTTGACCTTTGAATCTCAATTAATTTAACATCTTTTTTTGAAACTCTTTGTTTAATTGCCTCTATATCAAAATCATTGTCTACCAAGTCTATTTGCTCATATTTTACACCATGAGCTTTTAATGAACTTCTACTTTCTTCTTTGCTTATGCCAATAACTGTCTGTAATGTATCATATGGCTCTCCTGTTATACTTAACATTATATCATTATATCTTAATAACCCAAATAATGTAACTGTTAAAGCATGTGTTCCAGATATTAGTTGTGCTCTTACTAATGCATCTTCTGCTCCCATAATTTTTGCATAAATTTCTTCAATTTTATTTCTACCAATCTCATCTATTCCATATCCTGTAGATGAATGTAAATGCATTTCTGTTAAATTGCATTCCTGAAATGCTGACAATACTTTTAAACTATTCTCCTCTGAAATTGCATTTATATTTTGAAATATTGGTTCTATTTCTTTTTCTACTTGTTTTGATAATTCTAAAATATCATTTTTTATTCCGAATTCTTTATACATTTAAATCACAATCCTTTTTATTTCATTTTCCGCACTATTATATCATATATAATGCCAATTATCCAGTCTTACTCATAATATCTTTTTTCATCTTACTTATTATCTTTTTTTCTAATCTTGATATATAACTTTGTGATATGCCTAATTCATCTGCAACTTCTTTTTGTGTCTTTTCTTTTCCACTTATAAAACCAAATCTCATTTCCATTATATTTTTTTCTCTATCATTTAATTTTTTTATTGCTTCTTTTAATAATCTTCTATCTACTTCATCTTCTAGTTTTCTATATGTAACATCTGGGTCTGTTCCCAAGATATCTGATAACAATAACTCATTTCCATCACTGTCTTTGTTTAGTGGCTCATCAATAGATACTTCAGTTTTTATTTTATTGTTTCTTCTTAAATACATTAGAATTTCATTTTCTATACATCTTGATGCATATGTTGCAAGTTTTATATTTTTTCCAGAATTAAATGTATTTACCCCTTTCATTAATCCTATTGTTCCTATAGATATTAAATCCTCTATTCCAATTCCTGTATTTTCAAACTTTTTTGCAATATATACAACTAATCTTAAATTTCTTTCTACTAATATTTTTCTTGCTTCGTTTTTTTCTTCAGTATCAAGCATTTTGATTGTCTTTTCTTCCTCCTCTGCATTTAATGGTGGTGGTAATGTTTGACTTCCAGCAATATAAAAAATCGGTAATATATCATTTTCATCAAGATTTCCTTCAATGTATTTTCCACAAATCGTATTTATACTTTTTTTAATAACTTCTATTATATTCATTTAAAATTCTTCCTTTCTTAATGTACATTTTCTATACTTACGTTAATTTAAATTCCTTATTTCACCTCCCTTATTTGTTAGAGTTATTGTACAACTTTTGTGTTGAAAATACTGTCTTTTCTTCTTGTAGAAAAAAAGAAATAATCGCTATTTTACGATTATTTCTTACATCTTATATCATATCAATTCCAACTAAAGCTCTATATTCTCCCCTCTTAGTTAATGATTTATCATATATTCCTACTATTACATTTTGAACCTTATGTATTTCTTCTTTTTCGACTTCCATTCCATCAATTTTTATTCCTAATAACATTCCATTTTCTTTTCCCAATGATTTATATGGTATCCATCTTAATTTTGGTATATATATGTTTCTGATTTCTTCTGGTATGTCATCAAAATTTCCTCCTAAGATATTTTCCAAGTTATTTATTATTTCTTTTGGTAATATATCATACATTAAACTGCTTTCAACTATTATTACTGGTATATTCGTTATTGGCTCTTTCACTAAATTTCCTGTATCAATCATTGCTGTTGTTTGTATTTCTTTTCCATTAATCTTTAGCTTTACTTTGCAATACATATCTTTTGGTTGTATTTTTGTTTTAATTATCTTGATAGATAATTTTATAATCACAAATGCCACTATTGCACCAAATAATATTACTTTTAACACATATTTACCTGCAAAAAGCCCATTTTTTATTAATACATTTTGTGGCTTTATAAAATATATTAAATAAAGTGCAACTCCGCCAAATATAAATGATGTGAGATAAAAAATTAGTATTTGCTTACACAATTTTTTTATATTTTGTGGATTAAATGCGATATATACCATTATTACAGATAAAATAATTTTTGTAATTATTGACTCATATATTTTAAATTGAGTTACATATATTATCATCGCATATAAACTTCCAATTATCCCAGAAATTAATATTCTTATTATGCTTGGCTTTATTTTTAGCATAATAGCTGTAGCATACAAAATTATGCTATTCATTATCAAATTTTCTAAAAAGATTATATCAATATATACTGTTATTTTAATGTCATTCCTTTCTTAAGGCACAAACTCGGTTAAAAAAATTAATTTTAAAATTGTAAATGTTTTTCAACCTTCTCACCTTTTCATTTTTACTAATTATATATTAATAATTTTAAAAATGATGTCTTTTTATGAACTCATTCCTAAAAATATCGTTTCATTTATTCGAGGTTAAATTCTTATTTTTGTTTTCGTATCATATAATTTATATAACAGAAGTGTAATTTCACAGGAGGTTTTATGAGGATATTTGTTTTTAATTTTAAAAAAATAGCCATTATTGTTTCTTTATTAATTTTTTGTATAATTTTAGGTTTGCTTTTTTTATTTTATAAGAAAAATTTCTTTGCTATAGAATCTGCTTCAAATAGTGTTTCAGATACTCTAGTAAAAAACGATGAAAAAATTGCATATCTAACCTTTGATGATGGTCCAACACTACGTGCAACTGGCAAAATTTTAGACATTTTAAAAGAAGAAAATGTTAAGGCTAGTTTTTTTGTTATTGGTAAATATGTTGCAAAACATCCTGAACTTGTAAAACGAGCATATGATGAAGGACATTATATTGCTAATCATGGATATTCTCATGATAATTCAAAGCTATATAAAAGTGATGAAAGTTTTTTATCTGAAGTGAAAAATACAGATATTGAAATTGGAAAAGCAATTGATGTTCCTGATTATTGTTCTCACTATTTCCGCTTTCCAAATGGCTTTATGTCAGCTAGTTACAGAAACCAAAAAAAGAAAGCTGCACAATTGCTTTCTGATATGGGTTATATGTATGTGGATTGGAATTGTTTAAATAAAGATTCCGAAAAAAAATGTTCACAAGCACAATTACTAAACAATCTGAAAAAAACATCAAAAAACAAAGGCACTTTAATAATACTAATGCATGATACTTGTGATGTTAATGATACTGTTTCTGTTTTAAAAGATTCTATTTTATACTTAAAATCTCAAGGGTATGAATTCAAAAATTTTTATGATTTAGACATTCAATCACCAGAAGATCTTAAATAGGAAAATTAAAAAGGTAGAGTTCTAAAACTTTACCTTTTAATTCTGCTATTTCCATATTAACATATTTCACATTACTTTATATTAATTTACATATTTTTATTTTTGTTTTTACGTAAGAATGCTGGTATGTCTAAATCTCCTTGTGATGAACTTACATCTGATGTTGCTGGAATTGAATTTATTTTCTTTTCCCATGTTTTGTTTACAAAACTGTCTACACTTGATGAAGTACGTGTTTCTGGTTTTTCAAAGCCTGTTGCAATAACTGTAATTTGGATTTCATCTTTCATTTCTGGATCTGTTACTGTACCAAATATTATGTTTGCTTCTGGGTCTACACTGCGTTGTACTAATTCAGCAGCTGTATTAACTTCGTGTAATCCTAAGTCTTCACCACCTGTTATGTTAATAATAACTCCTCTTGCTCCTTCTATTGATGTTTCTAGTAATGGACTTTGTACAGCTTGTTTTGCAGCATCTTCTGCTCTGTTTTCTCCTGATGCTCTACCAATTCCCATATGCGCCATACCTGTATTTAGCATTATTGTTTTAACATCTGCAAAGTCTAAGTTAACTGTTCCTGTTACTGCAATTAAATCAGATATTCCTTGAACACCTTGTCTTAAAACATCATCAGCCATTCTAAATGCTTCATTTATTGATGTTTTTCTATCTATTATTTGTAATAATTTATCATTTGGTATTACTACTAATGCATCAACTTTACCTTTTAAGCTTTCTATTCCTCTCTCTGCTTGAGAAAGTCTTTTCTTTCCTTCAAATGTGAATGGTTTTGTAACAACACCTATTGTTAGGATTCCCATTTCTTTAGCTGCTTGAGCTACAATTGGTGCTGCACCTGTACCTGTTCCTCCACCCATTCCGGCTGTAACAAATACCATGTCAGCTCCTCTTAATGTTTCAGCTATTTCTGATTTATTTTCTTCTGCTGATTGTGCACCAATATCAGGGTTTGCACCTGCTCCAAGTCCTCTTGTTATTTTTTCTCCAATTTGAATTTTAGTTCCTGCTTTTGATTTTTGTAATGCTTGTCTATCTGTATTTACAGCAATAAAATCTACACCTTTTATCCCTGTTTCAATCATTCTATTTACTGCGTTATTTCCTGCACCTCCAACACCAATTACTTTTATTGTGGCTGTACCATCCATCATTGTAACGTCTTCATATTCCATCATAAAGATTTCCTCCCATTAAACTTAATTTAAAAACTTTTAATTTATTACTGAAAATTTACTTTTATTTCTAACTCTTATGAATAAAAAAATTCTTTTATTCTTTCAATAAATACTTTGAACATACTTTCATTTGATTGTGAATCAATTTTGCTTGATACTGTTTTCACAAATGGCTTAGCTGCTATATATCTAACTAGTGCATAACTTGTTCTGAATTCTGGTTTTACTGTACTTATTAATCTTCCTGTTGACATTTTTACAGGGATATTTAAGTTTATTTTTCCTGCAACATCACTTTTATTTATTGTTGTGATTCCTCTACCAGCTAATATTACTGTATTTATATTTGATTTTACATTCTCTTTTGTAATATCTTTATTTACTATTGCAAATATCTCTTCTATTCTAGCTTCAATTATTTCTATCAATTCTGAACTTTTTATTACTTTATTTCTACTCTCATCTTTACAAGTATTTAGCATAATCTCATTATCATTATCTATAAATGATTTTAATGCAAGTCCATATTGTTTTTTTAGTTTTTCTGCTTCATCTTCTGAGATATTTAATACTAATGATATGTCATTAGTTATGTTATCTCCCCCAAGTGGGATTGTGTTTGTATATGTAAATGTATTGCCTTCAAATACACCAATTTCAGTATTTCCGGCTCCTATGTCTAGTAACATTACATTATCAAAAAGCTCATTAGTATCTAGCATAAGATTTCTTTCTGCTAATGCTGTTGGCACTATTCCATCTATCTCTATCCCAACTCTTTTAAATATTGAAGTTATCTGTCTAATATATTCTTTGTCTGCTAAAATAACTTGAGATTTTAATGTGAAACTTGAGCTTAAATTTCCTACTGGATCAACTACTACTTTTCCATTATCAAGTACTATTTCTGATGGTACTATATCTATTATTGTTTTTCCTTCTGGTATTTCTATATCTTTTGCTTGCATAATTGCACTTTGGACATCTTTTAATGATATTCCTGCAAACTTATCTTTTAATTCTTTTAATATACTATTTTGAACTATTGTTACATATTTGCCAGGAATTGTTACATATGCTGAATTTATTTTAAAGTCTGCTTCTTCTTCAGCATCTTTTATCGTTTTGGCTATGCTTAAACTAATTTCTTCTTCATTTATTATTTTGCCTTTTTTCAACCCACTGCATTTACAAGATGTGCTACATATAGTTTCAATTTGGCCAAAATTATTTACTTCCCCTACAACTGTGCATACTTTGGACGTACCTATATCAATACCAACTATGATATCACCTATTGCCAAAATAATTCCTCCAATTTATTACTGTTTTCTTTAGTGTTATATATATTACATTTTAAGACAAATGTCAAGATAATTTGAAATATTTCTGAAATATTTTTGAAATATTTCTGTAATAAATGTAATATTCTTGTAATTAATTTTTTAACCATTATTTTTTAATTTTTCTTGTCTTTTCTCTGTCCATTTTTCAATATAATGTCTTCTTATTATTGTTAAGTTTGTAAACATTCTTCCAACGAAAACTACTAATGCTGCTAAATAAATATCCAGGTTTAATTTTTGACCCAAATATGTTAATGCAATTGAAAGAATACTATTACAGAAAAATCCTGAGATAAAGATTTTTAAATCAAAATTTTTCTTTAATACTGATGTGATTCCTCCAAATACAGAATCTAATGCAGCAACAACCGCAATCGCTAAAAATATTGAATATGTATATGGTATTACTGGAGCATTTATTCCTATTACTGCTCCTATTATACATCCTATAAGTATCGCTATAATTATCATTTTATATCTCCTTTTTATTTTATATATTTTGTGCTAATATCATCCGCATATTTATTTATTTTTACTTTTTTGACTTTATTTAGAGTCACTTCATGTCCTGCATCTTTCAGTTCATCTACATGTCCTCCTTTACCTATTACAGCACTTTCAAGATATGTTTGATTTCCTATTGCTTTTATGTAATATGGTGATAATATTCTATGCCCATTTACCTTTAAGAAAGAATTATCTCCTTCACCTAATTTTGATATATCAGTTTTAGCTATTATTCTTTCATCATTTATAGAAATAGCCTCTGCTCCAGCTCCAAAAAGTTCATTAACTATTATTAATAAATCTTCTTCGTCTATCATTCTTACTGTCTGGTCATCAGATAATTCTGTTCCACCTTTATCTGTTATAATAATCTCTATGCCTTCTCCCTCAACATCAGTTTTACCAACAGCTTCATCTAATTGTTCTAATTCAGTTTTTAATAGTTGCGCTGTTTTTTCATCAGATTCTTTTTCTGTTTGATATTCAGATATTTTTTGACTAACTTCTTCATATCTTTCATTTAACTCATTATATTTTTCTCTCCAGTTTGATAATTCAACACGTAATTCTGATTCTCTCATATTTTCTATTGCAGTTATATCAGTTTCTTTAACTACTTTGAATTGCATAAACATTACTAGCATTAATGTTAAACATGCTATTCCAATTGAAATTGACATTACTACTTTTTCTTTTTTAAACTTTATTTTCATGTTAGAATTCATTCCTTTCTTGAAGTCTACTTTTGAAATAACTTTAATCCTTCATTAATTACTTTCAGCATAATTATATTTGATTACACCTGTATATTTTGGAATTGTTATATCACTAGATTTTGTTACACTTGTTTCAATTCCCCAATATTCTTTTAAATTCATTAAATATCCACCTTGTCTATTCATAGCTCCACTTAAATATTCTGGGAAACCTATTGCTTTTATTTCAAATGGTGCTCCAATTTTTACTCCATTTATTTTTATTACATTTCCATCACATTCTATTGATGTTGTTAATACAACTCTTTGATCATTTACAGATATAGCTTCTGCTCCTGCATTTTTTAATTCATTTACAACTCTTATAACATCTGTATAATGAACTATTAAATCATTTGGATCTCCCAAATAACTATTTAATGATGTTTTTTTATTATCATCTAATTTTACTATAACACCTTCACCTTTTACCTCAGTTGTACCTAGTTGTTTATTTCTCTCTTTTATGCTATCTTCAAGTCCTGCTAAATCTCCATTATTTTGTGTTGCATTTGTTCTTTCAGTTTCCAATTTTTTTTCTGCATCTTCAAGTGTTTTATATAAATTATCATATCTTTCTTTTGCCCTAAGAACTTCATCTCTTAATTCATTTTCATTTGCATTCGTACTTGTAGATATTCCCCTATTTTCAGTTGCTTTTATCTGTGCTGCTATTCCATAACTTAAAACAATACACATTATTCCTATAATTATGCTTATTATTTTTTTATTGTTCATAACCATTTCCTTTCTATTTTGCACTAAAATATGGTGCAAAACCTTCATTTATGTTTCCATTTACATATACGGTTCCAGAATTATCCTTTTCTTCTTTTAATATAGCTTTTACATAAAACATCTTCTCACTTAAATCTTCAGCATCTCCTAAATTTATAATTATGCTATCATCTTTGTAATGTAATACATATTCATTTGCCACATCTATTTGTACTATATTTTGTTCTATTCCGATTTTTTCATTTTCTGCTTTTATATGAAGTATTTTCTCCATTTTATCTAAATCATTTTGCTCTAACCTTTTTAATTGTTTAGCTTGTTCTTCTGAAATACTCATACCTGTAATTGTTTTTAAGTCTGCTTTTGTTGTTGATGTTTGAAGTATATGTCCTTGTTCATCTATGTATATATATGAACCTGTCTCTGTTAATATTTGATAATCTTTTTTTCTTTCTGTTAATTGTATTTTTATTTTATTTGGATATACTTTTTTTAATTTTACATCTTCTATATATCCGTTTTCTTTCATTTTTACTTTTGTTACTAATTCTGATGTTAAAAATATATTTTGTCCAACTTTTATGTCTGATAAACTTATAGCTTCCTCTTTTGTAATTTCTACATTGCCCTCTATTTCTACTTGCTTTATATTATATGTATCAGATTTTAAAAGATATGCTAAAATTGCTATAACAATAATTATTGCAAAAATCACTATAATTTTTTTGTTATTTATTTTTTGATTATTTGTTTTATTGTTATTTATTTTTTTTCTTTGAGCTTCTTTTTGCTTTCTTCTCCTTCTGCTCCTGCTTTTATTCAATTTTATCACAATCCTTCCTAACATCTTTAAATTACATAAAAAGATAGTAAATGCTACACATTGTATATTTTATCACATTTACTATCTTTTTTTCCATACTTTTTCTTAAATTTTCTACACTTTTTTATCAATCTTCAGTATAAATTTCAGCTCCTAGCTTTTTTAATTTTTGTTCTATATTTTCATATCCTCTTAAAATATAATGAATGTTGTCTATTTGCGTTTTTCCTTTCGCTGATAATGCCTCTAATATCAATGCTGCACCACCTCTCAAATCATTTGCAACAACATTTGTACCTTGTATTCTTCTTGAGCCCTTTATTATTGCCGTTCTGCCTTCTACCTTTATTTTGGCTCCCATTCTATTTAATTCCTGAGTATATTTATATCTACTTTCAAAAATATTTTCTGTAACAATTGATGTACCTTTTGCATGTGTTAGTAATGCTGTGAATATAGATTGTAAATCAGTTGGAAAGCCCGGATAAGGCATTGTTTTTATATCAACAGCTTTCAATCTCCTTGGTGCAATTATTTCTATTTCATTATTTTGAGTTATTATTTTACAGTTTGTTTCTTCCAATTTATTTAGTATTGGCTCTATATGTCTTGGATTAGCATTTGTTATTTTTATATCTCCCCCTGTTATTGCTCCTGCTACTAAATATGTTCCCGCTTCTATTCTATCTGGCATAATATTATAACTTATTTCTGATAGCTTTCTTACTCCTATTATTTCTATTCTATCCGTTCCTGCGCCTTTTATTTTTGCCCCTGCTTTATTTAAAAAATTCACCAAATCTTCTATCTCTGGCTCTTTGGCTGAGTTCGTCAATACCGTTGTCCCCTCTGCTAAACATGATGCAAGTATTATATTTTCTGTTGCTCCAACACTTGGAAAGTCAAGATTTATTTGTGTTCCTACTATTTCCTCAGAAGAACATACTATTTCACCATATTCTTCTTTTATCTCTATTCCTAATTTTTCAAATCCTTTAAGATGTAAATCTATAGGTCTTGCTCCAATATCACACCCTCCTGGATATGAAAAATTAGCTTTATGATATTTTCCTATTATTGCACCTGCTAATATCACTGATGACCTCATTTTTCTCATTAATTCTTCTGGTATTTCATATGTATGTACTTTACTTGTATCTATAATTACTTTATTGTTTTTCTTTGTCACCTTTCCACCTATATCTTTTATTATTTCAAACATTGTTTGCACATCTTGGATATTTGGCACATTATATAATGTTGTTCTTCCTTTAATTAATACTGTTGCTGCTATTATAGGTAATGCCGCATTCTTTGAACCTGATATTTTAACTTCTCCCTTTAACTTTTTTCCTCCATGAATTATAAACTTTGACATTTTTTCACCTCTTTTTTGTTTTGATATATTTTATGTAATTTATTTATAAGGTGTGCTATTTTATATATCGCCACTACATGAAAGAAAAATTCTATTGTAATAATCTGTTATTTTAATTTATTTTGATTGCTTACCTTTAACTTTTTATTTTTCTCTTTTTCTTTTATCCTATCTGAAATAATATCGGTGAATGCCTATAATTTGTCATTCTACTTATTTTCAATTAAATCGGTGTAATATATAATTTCTTTGCCTAATTTTTTGGCATAATCTATTTCTAGATTTGTACTATTGCCTATATAATTATCTACATTTACAACCAATATGGCATCAGAAAATTCTATTCTTTTAAAATGTGCTTCTTTCAATTTCATTAATTGTCCTTCTGTCCTTTTAATATTTTCTAATACTGGATATACTGGTGTAAGAATGCAATATCCTTCTAATGCCATTTTTTCTGCAATCTTCATCATCTCTTTTTTAAATTTTAAACTTCCACATAATGTGATTACTTTCATTTCAATACCTCCATATGTTTCAATATTTATCATTTTCCGTTCCATTTTTTTATATACTTTTATCTTTATTATATTAGGTATATTATAGTTTCCTGCAAATTTAGAATTATCTAACAATTGCTATACCTATTGCTATGCATCCTACTATAGTATTAATCATTCCCATTGTTTTTGAAACAGTGTCTCCCATAATATAGTATTTATTATAATCTTCTGGATTATAACATATCTCAACCTCTTGTCCTATTTCATATTTAGACAAAGAACTTCCACTCGAAGATTCTTTTACAATATTTTAAGCAAAGTGTTTTGCGAAATCTTGTTTAATTATTTTCAATTTAAACGCCATCCTTTCGTTTGGATGATTTTAATATTGTTTTTAGGCAACAAAAAAATCAACCAGATTTTATTTTCTGATTGATTTTTGTATCTATCTGTCGTTTTCCGGCATTCAAATACAAAAAAGACTTAAAGCAAAGCTTTAAGTCATCTGTGGTGCAGATGGCCGGAATCGAACCGGCACGGTTTATTCAACCGCAGGATTTTAAGTCCTGTGCGTCTGCCAGTTCCGCCACATCTGCATTTATAACTGGCATTTGTCTTACGACAATGACAATTATAATATTTTTATAGCAGTTTGTCAATAGATATTTCAAAAAAATTAAAAATATTTTTTGAAAGTTGGTTAAATTATAATTATGATATTGTTACAATGGAATTTCTCTATTTCTCCATCTTTCATAGAATTATAAATTTAATCTTTTTTTAGTTCTTCTATAAACATTTTATTTAACATTTGTGGGTTTGCTTTTCCTTTAGTTTCTTTCATTGCTTGACCTACTAAAAATCCTAATGCTCTATCTTTACCTCCTTTATAATCTGATATTGATTGAGGGTTCGCATCTAATATTTTTAGTACAATTTCTTTTATTGCATTTTCGTCTGATATTTGTACCCAACCTTTTTCTTGTATTATTGTTTCTGGGTCTCTTGGATTTTCAAATAGTTCTACTAATACTTTTTTTCCAATACTTGAACTTATTGTACCTTTATCAATTAGCATTACTAACTTTCCTAGTTGGTTTGCATCAAAAGGAATTTCAATTGGTTCCATTTCTGTTTCATTTAATATTCTTGATATGTCTGATATTATCCAATTGTTTACCGCTTTATAATTTCCGCATACTTTTGATGCTTTTTCAAATAAATCTGATAAATATTTTGAAGATGTAATTATATTAGCATCTTTTTCTGATAACTTATATTCTTCCAAATATCTTTTCTTTCTGCTTTCTGGTAATTCAGGTAAACTATTTTTTATATTTTCTATATATTCATCTGATAATTTTATTGCTACTAAATCGGGTTCCGGAAAATATCTGTAATCTTGTGCATCTTCTTTATCTCTCATTGAAAATGTTTTTCCAGATACTTCATCCCATCTTAATGTTTCTTGTGTAATTGTTCCACCATTATCTACAACTTCTACTTGTCTTTGTATTTCATATTCAACAGCTCTTGATATACTTCTAAATGAGTTCATATTTTTCATCTCTGTACGTGTTCCAAGTTTAGTTTCACCTTTTTTACGTATAGATACATTTACATCAGCTCTGAATGAACCTTCTTGCATTTTGCAATCTGAAACTTCGATATATTCAAGTATTGATTTTAATTTTTTTAGATATGCGTCAACTTCTTCAATTGTTCTTAAATCTGGTTCAGATACAATTTCTATTAATGGCACACCTGCTCTGTTTAAGTCAACTAATGTGCCTCCACCTATATCATCATGATTTAATTTTCCAGCATCTTCTTCTATATGAATACGTGTTATTCCTATTTTTTTATTTCCATTACTTGTTTCAATTTCTATATATCCATGTTCACAAAGTGGTTTATCATATTGTGATATTTGGTATGCCTTTGGTAAATCTGGATAAAAATAATTTTTTCTATCGTTTTTGCAATTTCTTGATATTTCACAGTTCGTTGCAAGTCCTGCTTTTACAGCATATTCAACTACCTTTTCATTTAATACTGGCAATGTTCCTGGCATTGCAGTACATATTGGACATATTTGTGTATTTGGCTCTGCACCAAATGCTGTTGGGCAGTTGCAAAATATTTTTGTTTTTGTTGATAGTTCGGCATGTACTTCTAAGCCCATTACTACTTCATAATCTTCTCTCATAATTATTTTAAAGATAATAGCTATCTTACGGCATTAAAATTAAATTAAAATGCGATTACATACACCAGTTTGTGTACCTTTTCCTTTTAGTTTAATTCTGCCTAGCAATATAACAATTCTCTTTAAAATTGTTCACCTCCTTTGAATGTTGGTTTATATTTCTCACGGAAGTTTGTTTCTTGTTCATATGCATATGCAGCATGTAATATTTTTTCTTCTTCAAACTTATTTCCTATTATTTGCATTCCTATAGGCATCCCTTCACTATTTACTCCGCATGGGATTGATATACCTGGTAATCCAGCTATATTAACAGATACTGTACATATGTCTGCTAAATACATTTCCATTGGGTTTGTTGATTTTTCTCCTAGTTTGAATGCAACTGTTGGTGATGTTGGTGTTATAATGATATCATATTTTTCAAAAGCTTTATTAAATTCATTCATTACTAATGTACGAACTTGTTGTGCTTTTTTATAATATGCATCATAATATCCTGAAGATAATACATATGTTCCAAGTATAATTCTTCTTTTTACTTCTGTTCCAAATGCTTCACTTCTTGATTTTTTATAAATCTCCTTTAATGTTTTAGCTTCTGGTGCTCTATATGTGTATCTTATTCCATCAAATCTGCCTAAGTTTGAGCTTGCCTCTGCACAAGCAATTATATAATATGTTGCTAAAGCATAGTTTGAAATATCTAATGAAAATTCTTCAATTTCTGCTCCCATTTCTTTATATTTTTCTATTGCTTTTTCAAGTGATTCTTTTACTTCTGGATTTATTCCCTCTCCATAAAATTCTTTTGGCACTCCTATTTTTAATCCTTTTACATTTCTTTTTAGTGATTGAGTATAATCTTTTGGTTCAGCATCTACTGATGTTGTGTCTTTTTCATCATGTCCAGCTATCACATTTAATAATGTTGCACAGTCTTGTACATCTTTTGTAAATACTCCTACTTGGTCTAGTGATGATGCAAATGCGACTACCCCATATCTTGAAACTAGTCCATATGTTGGTTTAAGTCCAACTACACCACATAAACTTGCTGGCTGGCGAATACTTCCACCTGTATCTGTTCCTAATGCCCATGGAACCATATTGGCTGCAACTGCTGCCGCTGAGCCTCCTGATGAACCGCCTGGCACTCTTGATAAATCCCATGGATTTCTTGTCTTTTTAAAATATGAATATTCTGTTGAACCGCCCATTGCAAATTCGTCCATATTTAATTTACCAAGGTCTATCATTTTTTCTGCATTTATTTTTTCCATAACCGTTGCATCATATGGTGATACAAAATTTTCTAGCATTCTTGATGCACAAGTTGTCTTTATCCCTTTTGTACATATAATATCTTTTATTCCGATTGGTATTCCTGCTAGCTCTCCTACCTTTTCTCCTGCATCTATTTTTGCTTGTATTTGTTCTGCTTGCTTCATCCCCTCTTCTGTAAGCTCTGTAATAAATGCTTGTACATCCTTTTCTTTTTCATTTATTCTATTAATATATGCTTCATTAATTTCTTTTATTGTTAATTCTTTGTTTTTAATTTTTTCTTGTAATTCGTGTACTGTTAATTCTGTAATTTCCACTTAGATTCCTCCAATCTTTATAATAGGAACATCTCACTTTCCTATTTTACTATATTAATTTATTACTTTTGGTATTTTAAACATATGTTGTTTTTGCTCTGGTGCATTTTGTAATAAACTATCAGTATCTTCAAATCTTTTTATTTCATCTTTTCTAAATTTATTTTTGGCATTATTTGTTCCTATTGTTACATCTAATCCGTCAACAGGTGCATTATTTACTATATTTGCAAAATTTAATATATCTTGTAAATGTAACATGTATTTTTCAATTTCTTCTTCTTTTAATTCTAATTGTGCTAAATTTGCTATATGCAATATTTCTTCTTTACTTACTTGCATAATAACCTCCTCATTTTCTATTCGTTTTCTTAACATAACATATTATATACTGTTTTTTCCAAAATTACAAGTAAAACCCCTTAGTTTTTTACCTAAGGGGCATAAACTGATTAAATTTTCTGATACTTTTTATAGTTATTATTCAATAACCACATTGGCTTCTGTTGGGCAAATATTTACAAATGTATTTCCATCATTTACATTTATTTCATTTCCCTGTAAATCTTTATAAACTGTTTGAGCATCTCTAGCATTTTTCGTACATTTGATTTTTATTGCCTTCCCATTTGTTATATAATATCCATCAAAAGTTCCAATATTTTTTAATCCTTGTCTTCCTTTATTTTCGCTATCTGTTAAATCATAATTATCGCAATATGTTATAATTATATTTTTAGTTGTGACACTTTCTCCTGTTGTATAGTCTTTTTGAAGTTTTCCTCTAGCATATCTAGTATATACCTTCTTTTCAGCATCATATTCATATGTGACTGTTTGTAATTTTGAATGTGGTATTGTAACTTTATTTGCAGATACACTATCTTGTGATGTTAATTGTATTTCATCTATTGAATAATTTAAAATACTTTCTTTTTGTGATGTCGTCCTATATTTATTTCTTTCTGCAATTTTTAATATATTTTCTGTGCTTGTTAATACATTATGTGGTGCTGCTTTATCTTTGACTCTCCAAAAGCTTGATGAACTTTCTGTTATTCCATTTATATTATTTATTCCTAATGTGCTTATATCACTTTCAGCTTGAGGGCTCCATCCATAATGCACATATATTGCATCATTTTCTAAAGCATAATCTAAGAAATAATGTCTTGAACTTCTTACTGGTCCGATTTTATCAACATTTTGACCTTTAAATACTGCCAATAATCTAGTTTCTCCTCCTTCAACAACAATTTCATAAACCATATATGCTTTGTTTAAGTTTGCTTGAGGCCACGCACCTGAATGATTATCAATCATAACTGCTATTGCTCTACTATTTCCTCTGAATATTTGGGGTTGATTTTTATCTACTACTAATTCTCCATTATCTACTTCTGTATTTGTTTCCAAAGAATCTCCGGTATTTCCTTTATCTCGCGTTATATATTTATATATAAACACTCCACCTGCAACAAGTACAAGTATAGATAAAGTACATATCAAAATAATTACTTCTTTATTTTTCATCTATTTTATTCAATCCTTTCTCAATGTGCATATTATGGGAAATTGAACTATAATTTATTGGTCATTTTCTCTCACAATTCCCAGTTTATTTAATACATTCTCTTCTTTTGGTCTCATTATAATTTTATCTTTTTCCTCTATATGATCATATCCCATTAGATGATAGAAGCCGTGTACTAACATATATGAAAATTCTCTTTCAAAACTATGTCCATATTCTTTTGCTTGTTCTTGTACTCTTTCAATAGATATTATTATATCTCCTAATATATCTTCATGTTCAAAATTCATGTTTTTTATTTTTTCATCTAATTCAAACTTTTCAAACATAGGAAATGACAATACATCTGTTTCTCTATCAATATTTCTATATTCTTTATTTGCTTTTCTGATATTCTGTGGAGTTGTTAATATTATGTTTATATATAGTTTTGATTGTTCCAACTTTTCCTCTTTAAAGCACTGTTCTATTACTCTTTTTATTATGTCCTCATATTGATGGTTTTCTTCTATATCTAAATATTCTAATTCATACATATTTTTTCTGCCTTTCTTAGTGTATCACCATTTTATTATAAACAGCTCTATTTTTGATAAAATTGTTTATCATATACTATAATTATGCACTTATTAATTCTTTAACTTTTCTTTTATTTACTCTGCTATATTTTTTATTTTCTGTTCTTACTGATTTTATTTCTTTCATTACACCATAATCTATTAATTTTCTGTGATAATATTTTATTAAATTACTATAATCTCTTTTGTCTTTTCTTATTTTTTCTATATCATCTCTAATAAACAATATTTCTTTTTGTTTCACATATTCTATATAATCTGTTTCTTTTAATTTTTCAATTATTTTATATTTTTCATATAGACTTTTAAATTCTTCCCTATCTTTTTGGTTTTCCCAATATACTTTTGTTGCTAATAGTCTTATATTGTAATCTTCTATTAATGTTAATAACATTGTATAAGCTCTTTCTCTTTTTGTTGCAATTTTTGTGTCTTGTACAAGACTTCTTGCATCTTTTAATAGTTTCATATAACATTGTTCAGCAACAACTAATGGTAAACTGTGTGTAAATAAGTTCCTACTGATTCCTAGTAAAATCATATTTTTTTCTATATTATCTCTAGCATCTAATTTACCTACAGTAAATTTTTCGTATTTTTCATACTCTTTTGAAATCTTTTCGAATTTTTCATCATTCATTTTTAATGGTATTATATTTTTTATGTAATCTTCTAGTGTGTCAAATATCTTTATATATACCCATTCTTTTGTTGAATCATATATATTTGTATTATCTGCTAATTTTATAGAATAATTTTTTAATATTCCTTTATATAATGAATCTTGTTTTGATACATAAAATCTTTGATATTTTTCAATTACTTTTTCTTTTCCTGAATTCATTACAGATTCTTTGTCAAGTTCTAATAAATATTTTTGTTTTCTATATTTATATTCTACATATTCATTTTCTTTTAATTGAACTATACCATAATATTGAGATAATGCCATACTTTCTAATTTTGTTGCTGTTTCATTTTTTACTTTTTTGTATATTGTATCTAATACATATTTATCTAAAGCTTCTAAATATGCTGTGTAAGCATCCTCATATTTTTTCTCTACTATCTCTTTTTTACTTGGTTCAATATCCTCATCTCTTGTAGCTTCATATGCCTTTATTAATGCATTTCTTTTCATTCCAATGCGCATACCATTGATTCCTATTTGTGTTGGTATTAATAATTTTGTTAATGTATTTGTTAATTTATTGAAAAATGTTTTATCTGTTCCTACTACTCTTAGACTTCTTTCTTCCATATAATTCACCCTTTCTAAGTTATCTGGTAGGCAGGTATATTATTATTCTATTGTATTTCTTCTGTTTGTTGTTGTGTTATGTCAATTCTTCCCTGCATTCCTATATTTTCAACCACATCATATGTAACTTTTACTTCTACAAATTCGTCATTTCTTGATACATCTGCTGTTTTTCCGAAGTACTGCCTTTTTATCTTTTATTACTTCTTCCATTTTTTCTTCTAATTTTTTTGTACCTATTTCTATTGCCTCTTCCTCAGAATATTCATTTGAATTTCTTTCCAATTCATAATTAGTCGTTTTTACTATGGAAATAGGTAAATATAAGTTTGAAAATATTTTTGTTTTTCTATCCTCTTCTATTGTATCATAAATTTCAAATTTTGAAAGTGTTTTATAAAAATTTATTTGAATTTTATTTAATTTTATTCCATATTTTTCTTCTTTATTACCAGTTCTGACATTTTCATCCTTTTTATAATATATTTTTTCTGTTTCAGCATATTTTACATCTGCTTCAACTTCTCCTAAGCTATGTACATATCTTATTCCTGTGTACTTTCCTTCCATTGTTCCCTGAATCAGAACTTGCCCTTCTTGAACTTCATCTCCAACTTTTACAAGTGCTGTTCCATTTTGTGCTATGATTTTAGTAATTGTGCCTGCTTTTTTTGCAATTATATTACTATAGTCTTTTTCATCAATTAATTCTGGTGCCTCTTTTGCTTTTACTATTTTAACTATTGCATTTGTTCCTTTTAATTTTATACCAATCCATGATATGTCATTTCTTTTTAACCTTATTTTATTCGTTATTTCTTCTGTATTTATATCACTTTTTTTCATTCCAGTTTCTAAGCCAGCTGATTTTACATCTTCAATTATATTATCCATATTCATATTGTCTTCTATTTGAATTTCTATATTCCATATATAGTTTGAGCTAACACATAATGCAATAATTATTATTAATAATGAGACCACAAAAACTTTTCTTTTTCTATATTTGTTTATAATAAATGGAACACCTCGTTTTTTTACTATTTTTATTTTGCATTGTAATTTCTTAGCAACTTTAACAGCTTTGTAATAATCTTGTATTCCAATATTAAGATATAATTTTACACCTTTTTCTCTTTTTAAATTCCATATTAAGATTTTGCTATTTGTACAAATATTAATAAATCTTTCAATATAATATCCTTCTACAGCTATCCTAACATATCCAAAGAAGTATTTTAGCAATACCTTAAATATCATTAGATACCTCCATTCAATCTTCAATTCTTTCTAGTTCTATATCGTCAATCTTGCCAGTTATTTTTATATCATCATTTGTCATTTTTTCTAAATTCAAATTATATCCTTTTATATTAACTATTCCTATGTATGTGTTTATACTAGCAAAATATTCTTCATATTCTAAGATTCCCTTATAATTTTCTAATATCAATTCATTAAAGCCTGTTATCGTTAGCTTTGGAATATCAGAATATACTTCTTGTGGTAATTCTAATATATTTTCTAATCGCTTTCTTTTTTTCATTTTGTATCACATTCCTCTCTTACCTATTGTTTATATTTTTATGTTGACTGTTTTATATTTCAAACTCATCAAGTGTTCTAAATTCATATCCTTGATTTCTCGCTTCTTTTATAATTGCATCTAATACTTCTGAATTGGTTTTTGAGTTAGAATGTAATAACATTATTTCTCCTGAATGTAAATTATCTATTATCATCTTTTGAGCTTTTTCTTGGCTTGGTTGTTTTTTCTCATCCCAGTCGCAATATGCAAAACTCCACATTACTGTTTTATATCCCAAGTCTTGACATTTTTTTAATGTTCTCTCATTGAATTCTCCCTTTGGAGGTCTAATATATCTCATTTCATAATTAAATTTTTCAAATACTGCTTGATGTAATTTCATAATTTCTGTCTCAATCTCTTCATTTGAAATGCTTGGCATACTTTTATGATTTACAGTATGATTTCCTACAATATGCCCTTCCTCAATCATTCTACCTACCAATTCAGATGCTGTATTTAAGTAATGAGATGTGATAAAAAATGTGGCTTTTACATTATTCTGTTTTAATACATCTAAGATATTTTCCATATACCCTGCCTCATATCCTGAATCAAAAGTCAGATATATATTTTTATCAAGCTCTTTACCTAAACATATTCCGCCATTTGCTTCAAGAATCTGCTTGTTTTTGTCTCCTACATCAGGTCTTTCATGGTTATCGTTTCTTTTTATTCCCCACTCAAGCTTTTGATTTTCACCTGTGTTTGATACAACACTCCTGATGTTTTTACTTCCAATGTCCATTTGAAATATGCAAATGGAAAAAAGAACCAATATTACACCTGATAAAATTACATTTTTTTCTATATTTCTCTTATATTGATTTTTCATTTTTCCTCTCCATTTCTAGGCTTTCCTGTATGTAGTGTATCCAGATAGCCTATTGACAAGTTTACCATTTTAGTTTATATTTATAATTGTTATATAGTATAATTTAGGCGATTGTCTAAACTATTATATAATTAAAAAATATATTATATTTATATTAGAAGGATTGATTTTTATGCTTAATTTTGCAATTTGTGATGATAATGAACACATATTGAACAAAATGTGTTCTTTGTTCGAGTCAGCATTTTCTAAGGGTGATTTTGAAGGCAAAATTGTATTTAAGACTACAGATTGTAATGAAATAGTTGACTATATTTCTTCAAATAGAGTTGATGTAGTTGTATTAGATATACAATTTAATAATGTTGACAAAACTGGATTAGATATTGCAGAACAAATTAGAAGAATTAATAAAAAATGTTACATAATATTTACTACAAGTCATATTGAATATATTATGCAAGCTTATAAATTTAAAACATTTGATTATCTTATTAAAAGTGCTATAACAATTGATGTGCTTATTGATACTTTACAAAGACTTTATGATGATATCAGTGGTACAACTGTGCAATATGTAAAAATTGACTCCAAAGGTACTATTATAGATGTTAATGATATTCAGTTTATCGAAAAAGATGGAATGAGACTTGTTTATCATACAACTTTTAGTAAGTATGAAGTTTATACTTCGTTTTCTAAAATTCAAGATAAACTACCAAAACATTTTGTACGTTGTCATAAATCATATATAGCTAATATTAAAAATATTTCAAGTATTGCTATTGCTGATAATTTAATAACATTCAAAAATAATGAGGTTTGCTACATCGGACCTAAATATAAAGACGCATTTATGGAGGTGTTTAGACATGACACAATTTTTGAATAATATTTGGACTTTTTTGAATACAGAGAATGCTGAATTTCTAGACTATCTTGGATTAATTATGATTCCAATTGAAAACTACATACTAATGAGTTTATTCTTAATTGTTCTTAACATAAAATCTAATAGAAATAAAAGACTAGGTTATGTACTACTTATGTCATTATTAAGTATTCTTACATCTATGTGTATTCCATCACCTTATAACATAATTATAAATTATATTGGTATGATTTTATTAATTAAAGTGTTGTTTGAATTGACATTTCTAAAAAGTTTCATCTCTTTGTTAATATCTATATTTATATTTGGATTATGTAATATGCTTATTCAAAATCCTTATTTAACATTATTGCATATCAGCCAAGATGACTTTATGGTAACACCAATATATCGTATCACATATCTATTTGTTTTATATTCATTTGCATTTATTGTATGTATATTGTTGAAAAAGTTTAAAAAAGTAAAATTAACTTTAGACTTAATTGACACATTAGATAAGAAAACTAGAACTATCTTGTTAATGAATTTGATTACAGGTTTTTTAACATTATGTATTCAATTAGTAGTTACTGCATTTTATATTGATATAGTTCCACTGACTATTACTTTATTGAGTTTCATATTATTAATAGCATTTCTCATCTTAAGTATTTACAGTTTTTCGCGTATTGTTAAACTTGCTATAACAAAAAGAAATTTACAAAATGCTGAAGATTATAATAAATCATTACAACAATTATATGATAAAGTAAAAGGTTTTAAACATGATTTTGAAAGTATGGTATTTACTCTTGGTGGATATCTTGATAATAATGACTTAGCTGGTGCTAAATCTTATTTTGAAGATATGAAAAAAGATTGTAAATTCACAAGTAATTTATCTGTATTAAACCCAAAGATAATTAATAATCCTGGTATTTATAGTCTTTTAAATAATTTATATACAAAAGCTGTCAAACAAGATATAGATATAAGTATAAAAAGCTTTTTAGATTTATCTGATTTAAAAGTAAATGCTTATGAATTTTCAAGAATTCTTGGTATATTAATAGATAATGCAATTGAAGCATCTGCAATATGTGATGATAAAATTGTAAAAGTAATTTTTAGAAGAGAACCAGCACATAATAAAAGTATTGTAATTATAGAAAATACATATTCTAATAAAGATGTTGATTTAACAGAAATATTTAAGAAAGGCTTTTCTGAAAAATCAAAACATTCTGGTATTGGATTATGGGAAGTCCAAAAATATGTATCTAAAACTCAAAATCTAAATTTAGTTACTACTAAAAATAACAGATTTTTTACACAAAAATTAGAAATTTATGATGAAGTCGAAAATTTATTTTAATATCCTCTAAATTTAATTAGAGGATATTTTATTTCATAAATGTATAAGACTTTAAAAAGGAACTTCTACAAAATGTAGAAATTCCTTTTCGAATTGAATTTATAATATTTAAGTAAACTTAATTACTTACAACGTTAATTAAAATGGATTAATCCTTTTTTATTAATGATGCTGGCATCTTTGGTTGATGTCCCCACCAAGCTACATAACATGCTGTATTTGTTGACTTTGCGTATTTTTCTGAAACCTTTACTAAGAATTTTAACATAAATAATTCCTCCTTCTTTGGTTCAAATTATATAACATAAAAATATTTCCGGATTATATTTTTATATTAGGCATTTATCCATTTGCATATACTTCATATCCATATTTATTATCAGTAATTTTATATGCAAATTTGGTAATTGTTATTGTTTGAAATAAATCTCCAAATATTATAATTGATGTAATTACTGGGTTATTTATCACAAGTGCAATAGTAATTTCTGCCGTCAAAATTATATACGAGAATATTCTTTTTTGTTTTCTGTCTTTTTCTCTAAGTATTGGTACATTTTCAGTGTCAGCGGGTGCATACATTTTTAACATTAGCATCCCAAAAATCCAAACGCTCATTCCAAATATGTATTTAGTTAATCCCATTAGTATAAAATTTTTTCCTATCATAGCGGCTCCACTATACAAAATCAATGTATATATTATACAGCCTATATGTGTTTTCATATGTACGCCACCAGAAAAGCATCTATATGGAGCTATAATAAGCATTGCTATTAAGGTCAATTTAAATATACCTAAAAAATATGCTATAAGTAAAATAATGATTCCTTTTGGTAATTCTCCTATAATATTTTGGAGTCCATACATTATTATTTCTGCTCTTTCGTCATCAATTTCTGGCATTTCTTGTCTCATTCTCTTGAGTAGTAATGTGCAGACTTTATCAATCATTTCCATCACCTCATCTCTTCCTGAGTACAGTTATAATTTACCATGAAATTTTAAAATATGTTCACTTTGTTTATGAAAAGTCCATTTTTATATACAAAAAGTTGTAATTTTAAATTTCGTATATGAATTATGCATTTTCGTAAAATCGTTTTTTGTCTGTTTTTGTATAATTTTGTAAAGCATTAATTCAATATACATAAAATGTGACTATAGAAATTATCAAAAATAACTTCTATAGTCACATTCTTTTAAATATTCTAATTACAATATTTTATATATTAACATCTCTTATAATACACCATGTTCCATTACTCTTAGGTAAGCATTTAAAAGTAAGTTCCTCTTTTGTTACAGGATGTTGAATAGTAAGCTCATATGCCCATAAAGCAATCTGTTTGCCCTTCCCTCTACTGCCATATTTTTGATCTCCAAAAATGCTATGTCCTGAATTAGCTAATTGAACTCGTATTTGATGATGTCTACCTGTATGAAGATTTACTTTAACCAAAGATAGGTTTTTTACTTCATTATATGCAAGAACTTCATAATCAAGTTTTGCCAATTTGGCATTTTTCTTATCTTTACTAACAACCTTGCTCATATTATTTCTTTCATCTTTATACAAATAGTCCTCTAATACTCCATTTTTATTTTCAAACTTTCCATCAACAACTGCTAAATATTTCTTTTTAAAAACTTTTTCTCTAACTTGATTGCTTAATCTTGAGGCAGCTTTTGATGTTTTAGCAAATACCATAACACCTCCAACTGGTCTATCAAGTCTGTGAACCAATCCTAAATAAACATTACCTGGTTTATCATATTTTTCTTTGAGATATTGCTTTATTATTGTAAGCATGTCTAAATCTTCTGTTTTATCAGCCTGTGATGGAATATTAGGTTCTTTTTTTACAACAATTATATGATTATCTTCATATAATATCTCTAATTTATTCATTTTAGTTCTCCCATCTTCCATAAATTCCACATGGTAATATAAGTTTTGATTCTTCCATTGGTAAACCAATTTCTCCTGATGATAATTTACCTTTATACTTTTTATTTACAGTTAAAGTTAATATATTTTCTAATACTTTGCTTGATATTCCTGTTGTATATGAATTTATCAAAAAGAATAATGGATTATCAGATAACACTTTGGAACATAATTCTACTAAGTCATAAATATTATTTTCAAACTGCCATACTTCTCCATTTGCCCCTCTACCATATGATGGCGGATCCATTATTATTGCATCATATTTATTTCCTCTACGAATTTCTCTATTTACAAACTTTACAACATCATCGACAATATATCTTACAGGTCTTTCTTCAAGTCCTGAAGATTTAATGTTTTCTTTTGCCCATGATACCATTCCTTTTGAACTATCAACATGGCATACTGATGCACCAGCAGAGCTACATGCAACTGTTGCGCCACCTGTATATGC
This sequence comes from uncultured Clostridia bacterium, assembly GCA_934184665.1. GTDB lineage: Bacteria > Bacillota > Clostridia > TANB77 > CAG-508 > CAG-269. The sequence goes on from CAKPSX010000003.1 coordinate 45,449, forward strand.
AAATAAATTTAATACTTTTATTTCTCTACTAGATTTTTTTATTTTATCTATCATCCAATCCCAGTTAACAGCTTGTTCAGGAAATAATCCTGTATGTTTAAATCCCATTGGCTTTATATTAAATGTTAAATTTTTATATTTTATTTGCCATTGTTGTGGCATTTTTTTATTAAACTCCCATGAGCCTCCACCTGTTTTACTTCTATAATATACTGCATTTATGTTTTTCCATTTATTAGGATATGATTTATCTTTCCATATTATTTGAGAATCTGGTCTTGATAAAATTACATCTCCCCATCTTTCTAATTTTTGTCCATCTGCCATGTCTAAAATTTTATAATCTTTCCATTCACTTGCTATATTCATTTTTTGTTCCTTTCACTAATAAAATCTACTTTTCTATTATACACCAAAAAAGATATGTTTTCCATATCTTTTTCTTCTTTTTATCTGATTTTCTAATTTAAGCATAAATTTTTATTTTTCCTTAAATTAACATTACTGTTTAATCATTTTTATTTGTTTTCTAGCTTGCTCGTATCCAATCTGATATAATTCATAAATTTTACTAGAATCTAACAAAGATACCTTTTCTAAATGAATTTTTATTTCTTTATCAATTCCAGCTTTTTCATAAACATATAATTCTCTTCCTTGTAGCTCCATAGCTCTTGCAGCAACATCTATTAAATTATTACAACATTCTTGACTTTTATATACTGTTTCAAATGAAATTCCATAAACCTCATCTGCTCCTATTTGTTTTAATGGCTTCCATGGTAAATTTTCACGTGTTCCACCATCTATCAGTTGTAAGCCCATATATTCACATGGAGAAAATACAACTGGAAAACTGCAACTAGCTCTAATAGCAGTTTCTATTGGAATATCTGTTATAAATACTGTATCATCTAAAAGTGAGCTCCTTTGCTCTTTTGAAGATGCAATATATACTGTTCCATTTTGTAAATCTACCATTGATATTGCCAATGGCATTTCTATTTCATCAATTCTATTTATTCCTTTTTCTTTGCAAATGTCTCTCATTATTTTTTCGACAACTTTTCCACTATTTAAGCCATCAATTATTATTCGTCTTTGAAATATTAATCCAAAAATCATTTTAAAGACATTTCTCCAATCAGCATATTTTATTTTTCTACAATAAACTTGGAACATATCCCACATTTCATCACTATTATAACCTAATGCATACATAGTGGCAATTATACTTCCAGATGATGCACCTGAAACGCAATCAAACTTTATGTTTTTTTCTTCAAATGCTTTTAATGCACCAATATGTGCCGCTGCTTTTATTCCACCGCCAGCTAAGCATAAACCTTTCATAGTATCACCCTACTACTAGTTTATGCAAAGTTTTATATTATTGATATACCTATTTTTATTAATTGATAAATCATAAAAAAATTAGCTCCTGTTAAAATAACAAAAGAAAATACTGCAAATGAAAACAGTTTGTGCTTTTTTAAAAACTTCATATATAATCAATCCCCTTCTTGGAAAATTTTATATCAGGAAATTTATCTATCTTCCTGACACTTTTTTCCTATATGCTTGTCCAATAATATATATATTAATTTTTTTTAAATTTATTCTTATTTCTTTAAAGTTTTCATCGCAATATTTTACATATTTTCTTATTTCTTATTTAGCTCTTGTAATATTCTTTCTGCTAATTCTTCATTTACTCCATTAACTTTTGTTAATTCATCTACACTTGCTTTTCTTATTTTTTCAACACTGCCAAACTCTTTCAAAAGTGCAATTTTTTTTACATTGCCAATTCCACTTATATTTTCTAATTTAGACTTTGTTGTTCCTTGTGCTCTTAATTTTCTATGATATGAAATTGCTGTATCATGAACTTCATCTTGAAATCTAGTTATTAATTTTTTTAGATTTTCTGATATTTCAAGTTCTTTTTTATTTTCATCTATTAATGCTCTTGTCTGGTGCTTATCATTTTTAACCATTCCGAAAACTGGAATTTTAATCTCATATTTAGCAATAGCCTTTTTTATAGCATTAATCTGTGTTATTCCACCATCTGCTAATATTACATCAGGCAATTTTCCAAAGCCACTATTATCTCTATCAATAGAATATTTTAAACGTCTTGTGACAACTTCTTCCATACACCTTGGATCATCTTGACCATATACAGTCTTAATTCTAAATCTTCTTGACATATTTCTTTTTATAACACCATCAATCATTACACACATTCCTGCCACAATATATTCTCCAGAAATATTTGAAATGTCATATGTTTCTATTTTTCTTGGTAATTTTTTTAATTGCATTACTTCTTTTAGTTCCACTAATATTTCACTTTTATCTTGTTCTTTATTTTGTAGCGTGATTTTGGCATTATTATCTGCCATATCAATAAAACGTAATTTTTCACCTTTTTTAGGTGTTTTTATTTCAACTTTTCTTCCCGCTTCTTTTGTTAACCATTCTTCTATCGCATTTTTATCTTCTAATTCTTGTCTAATCATTATTTTGTTAGGTAAATTTTGACTATCAATATAATATTGTTTGATAAATCCAGAAACTATTTCTTCATCATCAACATCTTTTAAATCATTGAAAAAATAATGTTCTCTACCTACCATTTTGCTACCTCTAACAAAAAATATCTCTATACAAACTTCCATTTCAGATTTTGCAATTCCTATAACATCTATATTGTTTTCTGTAATATTTGATACTTTTTGTTTTTCATTTGCTCTTTCTATTGCTAGCATTCTATCTCTTAATTCTGCTGCTTTTTCAAACTCTAATTTTTCTGAAGCTTCTTTTATCTGATTTTCTAACTCTTTTAAAACTTTATCAGTTTTTCCATCTAAAATATCAATTATTTCATTTATTTGTTTTCTATAATCTTCTTTTGAAATATAGCCCATACACGGACCTGAGCATCTATTTATATGATAGTTTAAACACGCTCTTGTTTCTGACCTAAATTTTTTACATTGCCTTATTTTATATTTTTGCTTTATAAAATCCACCATTTCTTTTGCAGAACCTGGATTTGCGTATGGACCAAAATATTTTGCTCCATCATTTATATATTTTCGTGTTATCACCACATTGGGATATTCTGATTTCACATCAATTTTTATATATGGATATGTTTTATCATCTTTTAACAATACATTGAATTTCGGCCTGTTCTTTTTTATTAAATTACATTCTAATATTAATGCTTCTGCTTCATTATCAACAATTATATATTCAAAATGGTCTATTAATGAAACCATTCTTTTAATTCTTTCTGTTTTTTCAGTTTTTCTAAAATATGATCTTACTCTGTTTTTTAAGTTTACAGCTTTTCCAACATATATAATTCTATCATTTATATCATGCATTATATATACACCTGGTTTGTCTGGTAACATTTTCAATTGTTCTTCTATCTCAAACATATCTAATCTCATTCCCCTCTCAAGGTACAAGTATGACTGAAAAGAATTTTATTCTTTTTCAACTTCCTTCTTTACTACATTATAATACACTATTATTAACTAATTTGCAACAATATTTAATTTCAGTTCATAATATTTGCGAAAATACTTGCTACATTTATCGTTTTGGTGTAATATAATAATATAGTAAAGGAGGTTCTGCTTATGTGTGGAATTATTGGTTATATAGGAACAAAAAAAGCGAGTCCTATACTTATTAATGGATTATTAAGATTAGAATACAGAGGTTATGACTCTGCTGGGATATCAACTGTCGAAAAAAACGGTTTATCTATCATGAAAGATATTGGTAGAGTAAAAAATTTATATAAATTAGAAGGTATTGATAATTTAGAAGGTACAATAGGTATTGCTCATACAAGATGGGCAACACATGGAAAACCATCAAAAGAAAATTCTCATCCTCATTTAGATAATAGTAATAGTTTCGCTGTTGTTCATAATGGAATTATAGAAAATTATATTGAGTTGCGTAAATTTTTAACAGATAAAGGATATAAATTCTATTCTCAAACAGATACAGAACTTATACCTAATCTTATTCATTACTATTATTCAAAGGATAATTTAAATGATGATAAGAAGGTATTACGTGCTGTTGAAAAAGCTTGTAAAGATTTAAAAGGAAGTTATTCACTTGAGATTATATCAAAGTATATGCCAGATAATATGATTGTTATTAGAAAAGATAGCCCTCTTGTTATCGGTAAAGGCGAAAATGAAAATTACATATCTTCTGATATACCTGCAATCTTGTCATTTACAAAAGATTTCTATCTTTTAGATGATAATGAATTTGCGTTATTATCAAGAGACAATGTAGAATTTTTTGATAGTAATTTAAATAAAATAGACAAGAAAGTTACAAGTATTGATTGGAATGCAAGTTCTGCTGATAAAAATGGATTTGAGGATTATATGTTAAAAGAAATTTATGAGCAACCTAATTCAATTAGAGAAACTATTGGTGCACATCTACCTGAAAATGAACCTTGTAATTTTGAAGATTTAAAATTCACTAAAGAATTTTTATCTTCTATAAATAAAATATATATTGTAGCTTGTGGTACTGCAATGCATGCTGGACTTACTGGAAAGATTGCTATAGAACAACTTTGTAATATACCTGTTACTGTTGAAGTTGCATCAGAATTTAGATATAGAAATCCAATTATTGATAAAAATACATTGTGTATCTATATTTCACAATCTGGAGAAACTGCTGATACAATTGCAGCACTTAAATTGTCAAAATCAAAAGGTGCTACTACTCTTGCTGTATCAAATGTTATAGGTAGTTCAATTACAAGAGAAGCTGATTATTGCATATATACACATGCTGGTCCAGAAATTGCAGTTGCATCTACAAAAGCATATACTTCGCAAGTCATATTATTAAATATTTTAGCAATTTATTTTGCAGAAATTTTAGGAACTTCTTCATCTACTAGAATTGATGAATTGAAAAAAGAAATTTTACAACTTCCTATAAAAATTGAAAAAGCTTTAGAATCAGGTACAGAAATTAAAAAATTTGCTAAGAAAATTTATCAAGAAAAAGATGTATTTTTCTTAGGTAGAGGAATTGATTATACAACAGCATTAGAAGCTTCTTTAAAATTAAAAGAAATATCTTATATTCATTCAGAAGCATATGCTGCTGGTGAATTAAAACATGGACCTATCGCACTTATTGAAAATGGTATAACTGTTATTAGTATAATTACAGATAAAAATTTAGTTGAAAAAACTATTAGTAATATTCAAGAAGTTATAACAAGAGGTGCTAAAACATTGTTAATTACAAGTCAAAAACTTCCTGATAATAATATTGATGAAATTATCACTATTCCTGAAACAGATATATTCTTATCACCTATAGTTTCTATTGTTCCTTTGCAATTACTTTCATATTATATTTCAAAGGAAAAAGGATTAGATGTTGATAAGCCAAGAAACTTAGCAAAATCAGTTACAGTTGAATAGAGTAGAAATAGAAGCCTTCATGGCTTCTATTTCTATTTATATAAATATTTTTGTGGGTTTATTGCTGTTCCATTTACTCTTATTTCTAAATGTAAATGTGGTCCTGTTGAATTACCTGTTGATCCAACAGCTGCAATTATATCTCCCGCACTTATTTCTTGACCTACTGTCGCATATAATTCACTACAATGAGCATACCATGTTTCTACACCATTACCATGGCTAATTTTAATTAAATTACCATATGAACCATTTCTTTCAGCAAACACTACTGTTCCTGATGCAACAGCTTTTATTGGTGTTCCTGTTGGGCAACATATATCTGTTCCAGTATGTGCACCTGATCTTATACTACTTACAGACCCAAATCTGGATGTAATTCTACCTTGTACAGGTGATACAGCCAATAGCACACCATTTATTTGAGGTTGTTTACCTTTTTCTTCCTCTTCTTTTACACGTTCTTCCTCTTTTACAAGTTCTTCAACTTTTTCTTCAACATGAGTTTGTGCTACTTGAACTGTGTCTAAATTTACTTCTTCCATATTTTCTGTATAGTTTTCAGTTATTTGTAGGTCTAATTGTATTTTTTCATCTTTATGTTCTTCTTTTATCTCACTTACTGCTTGTTCTGCCTCTTCTATATTGTCTACTAATCCTATTGTCTCGTTATTTAGTTGTACTGCGTAATACTTATACATTATTTTTGCTTTTTCTTTTAATGCTAACATCATTTCTTCTTCGTTAGTTTCTTGTGTTCTGCTTATTAATTTTAATTCATAACTTGGCATTTCGTCTAAAGAAACAAAATCAATATTCTTTCCTTCCATTCCAATTATTTCTGTTTCTATTTTTTCATTTAATTTTGTTCCACTTTGTGTGTACCCTATCTCTTCTCCTGACATAGTTACCACATATGTTGGTTTATATTTTAATATTATTATCGCTATTATTACCATAGACGCTATTGCCATTATGCTAAAAACTTTGCACATTTCTTTTGTATAGTATTTTAGCTTTCTTTTTAAAATAATATACACTCTCCTTTTTTAACGCGACCATCTCCTATTATACCACATTTCAGCACTTTTGGCAAATTCTTCATCCTTTCTTAGCCATTTTTATCAGTTTTTGACCTTTTTTTCCTTTGTATTTTGCCTGGTTTACATATATATTACTCATTTTTTCTTTATTTTATTCGTTTTTTCTCTATTTTTCTATTGTTTAGAGTTACATAATTTATAATTATCTAATTTTATTCCCCCTAACCTTTTGTATTGTAATTTGCCTTTTTATATGATATATTGAACAAAAGGAATGTGATTTATTTTATGAAAGAATTAATTGTAACAACTAAATATAATAATTGTAAAGTTTCAAAATTTATTTTTGATTCTTTTCCTCATTTATCTTCTGGCACATTTTATAAAGCACTACGCCAAAAAGATATAAAAATAAATGGCACAAGAATTAATAAAGATTGTACTATATTTACAGGAGATACTATTTTAGTATATATCTCTAATGAATTATTAATACCACATTTTAATTTAAATATTATTTACGAAGATAATAATATTCTATTAATTAATAAGCCTGCTAACCTTGAAGTTACTGGTGATAATAGCCTAACTACTTTAATACACAATAAATACAAAGACTCTATATTTAAGCCAATGCCTTGTCACAGACTTGATAGAAATACAACTGGTATTGTTTTATTTGCTAAGGATGAATTATCTTTAAATATTTTATTAGATAAATTTAAAAAACATGAAATCACTAAAAAGTATCTTGCTTTAGTATACGGCTATCCAAAGCAAAAATATGCAAAATTAGAATCTTTTTTATTTAAAGATACTAAAAAATCTCAGGTATATATATCAGATACTTTTAAAAAAGGTTATCAAAAAATAATAACATCATATTATGTAATTAAAGAATACAAAAACAATTCAAGTTTACTTGAAGTAGAAATTGAAACCGGTAAAACTCATCAAATTAGAGCACATTTAGCACATATTGGCTACCCAATTATAGGTGATGGCAAATATGGCATTAATTCTGTCAATAAACAGTTTGGTGCAAAATATCAACAACTACAAGCTTATAAGCTTATTTTTGAATTTACATCTGACAGTGATATTTTGAATTACCTTAAAGGTAAAACCTTTGAGATTAAACCAAACTGGAACTAATTATTGTAAATTAATAGATTTGACAATTTTATGTAAATATGATATATTATAGTTATGAATTAGGTAGATTTGTGCAACGAATAATTTCAATGCATAAGCTTCTTTCTTACTTCATGATACTATTACATTTTACACCCCACTAAAGTGGGAGAAAGAGAGGTCTATTATGACTATCAACAGAGGGAACTATTCTAGCACTCGTATCAACCTCAGCTATGATGTTGAGATCATCGACAATGAGAAAAGCTATTTTTATAGTTTTTCTCGTACCTATGGAAAGGGGTTCTCAAGAAGAATCTCTCCTCTTGAGCTGACAAACCCAGTTCCAATTCTCTGGGAAGACCTTGATACTGAAATCCAGAAAGCTCACTTCTGGGTTATCAACCCAGAAGGAACAGAAGAAGAGATGAACCTCTATGTCTTTGGTAAAGCCAAAGGCAGCAAACTTAACAGTCTAAACAAGTGGGCTGATGCTCACTTGGTCTTTAGCCGAGAGATTACTCTACAGTTAGTGGAGAAACTAGGCTACTTCACAAAAGTAGAATTCCTTAGGACCATATCTCGGATGCCAGGAACAGGCTACAAGGACTATCTATTTGTTATAGACAACAAGTGGCAAGTTACCGTAATCGCCAACTGCTATGAAGCAGGAGATTTCTATGATACATACAAGATCGAGGACTATGACGAAATCAGAGCCAAGCAAAAGGCTTTTGGCAGGCGTGTTGCAAAACTTGCCAAGGAGGCTGATGTGCCGTGGCATATTGGCGTTTTCGTAGGACATATCGAGCAGGATTATATTGCCGTCGCAATTCTGCGGGCAATTAAGTATTATAAGGAGACATACATGACGGAAAAAATCCGTCGCGAGCTAAAGTGTGGCATAAAAAGGAGAACTGCAGCAATAATCCAATTGCTCGGAGACGAACTCTGGGAAAGCCTCCACTGTGATGGGCAAAACCAGACCTCAACTCTCGCTTATTATTTACTAAGCGAGTAAATAAAATATAAAACCTCCATTGCAAAATGGAGGTTTTATATTTTTTACTACAGGATTTTTTTATAATAATATTTTTTAATACTAGATTTTATCTAAAAATTGATGTATAATTATTGTATAAAAAATATTTGCGGGTATAGTTTAATGGCAGAATTCCATGCTTCCGACCTGGTGGTGAGGGTTCGATTCCCTCTACCCGCTCCATAATGCGTTTTCGTCGAACTCTTTGTAGTTATTGATACAAGAAAGTTTGAAGAAAGCAAAAGTGAATATCATTTCACAATATATAAGTCGATTTAGTCGGCTTATTTTTTTTTCTTTTAATTATCTTAAATTGTAAAAACGGATAATTGATCTTTAAAAATTTGCAATTTTATGTAAAATGTGGTATAATAAATGTATGTTAGGAGCAATCGCTTCAACAAATAATACACAGAAAGGTGTAACAACTATGGCAATCAATGAGTACGGTGAAATCGTAAGAGAGGAGAACACAAAGAACTGCGGTCTTCGTATGATGACTCGCAAGGAACGGTTTGAGTACCTCGTGAAAAAGGTCAGCGAAGTCAAGCAGGAACTGCGTACTGCCAACACGGAAGAATCCGTTAACACCGCCCTGGATAAGCTGTCCACCCTCATGGATAGGCTGTCTAAAGATAGTCAGGTGACTGATGTTAACGGCTGGGTTGCGGATATCTCTGGCACGATTCGTGGTGTGAAACTGCATGATATTACACGTTCCGCTCTGGATGATATGCTCGAGAAATTGCTCAAAATGGCAATGGAAATCATCGCGGAGGAGAGTAAGAAAGAGAACGCAAACAAGCTCAAGGCTCTGTTTTTGGAGCTGGCGGAGCACTCCGACGAAATCGCTGAGTTCATCGACATCAACAAGATTTTTGGCTGATAAGCCAAAAAAAAGGTACACACCTTCTAGGGAGCAGATATTCTTGCTCCCTAGTTTCGTTTTATAATATTTTTAAAATTAAGATATATGGTAATAATTCTGTCTTTTAGAATCTTTAATTATTTTTCATTATAACTGATGGCTATCCTTTTTTATATTAGACTACTTTGGTAGTAAGACGGGAGCCTAAATGATTTTGGAGAGTTCTAGCAACTCTCCTTTTTAAGATATATATTATTTAGTAAAAAATTTTATAATCTGTTTATCAATCAAGTCAAGTGATTCACCAGATATTTTTACATTTCTTCTAACAGTATCTTTAAAAATCCTTTGCTTGCTAATTGTTGTTATTTGTTTAATTAAAGCAATGCTATCTTTCTTCATTTTAGAAATTTCGTTCTCCATTTTTTTAATATTTTAGATATACTTAAGCTTAGAACCCTAAGCTTTTTATTTTGTCAAATATTTTTCTACTTTTTGTTGCCTTTTGTGATCTAATCATAGAAATTAAGGAGTTAACTATATGTATTTGATTTTTCTTTACATTTCTATTATATTAAAACAAATATAAATAATTATTTGTTAATATTATCAATATCATACTTATATAAATAAATGCAAATAGTGATAATCCAACAATTCCAGTTATCATTCCTGCTTTTCCTATTTTACTTCCTGTTCTTTTAGCAGATTTAACCCCAAATATAATTGCCAATATTCCTGTTGGTAGTGTTATATACCAAAAAAGCGATGATATAATTGATACTATTCCTAATACAAGTGAAGCAATATGCATAACATTTTTATTATTTTTTTTCATTTCTTTTTCCTCCTAATCTATCTTGATTTCACTTATTTGCTCTAATGTTTCTAAGTCATTTACTTTTATTGCTGTTTCTGATACTGTATATAAATTATTATCAATATATAGCCCTCTTAAAAGCTTTGATCTTACTTGATAACTGTAGTAATTGTATTTATCACGTTTTTTTACATCATGTTTAATTATTCCTTTTAATTTAAATCCTTCTTCTATATTTATTTTATATACTGCATAGCCTTCTGATATTCTGCTATCTTCTCTTGACGTGTACAAAGTCTGCATTGAATCATAAGTTTCTTCATTTAGTTCTGCTTCAAAGTCTTCAACATAATTGTTTACAGGTATTGCAATCAATTCCTTTTCCTTTGAGAACAATAGTGCTTTTGGATTTGTTAAAACTGCAGAAGTAGTTCTTCTATCTCCAATTATAGTGTTTGATATTTGCCTTGGATTATTAACATCAGATACATCAAATAAAGCCATTTTCATTCCAATAATCTTCGCTGTATTTGATATTACTTTTCCATTTGAATCTCTTCTAATTTCTTCCTCAGTTTCAATTCCTATCCCTATTATGTGATTTTCATCATAAGGATGTATATAATTACTATATCCTGGAATTTTTAATTGTCCTAATACTTTAGGATTTTCTTCATTACTTAAATCAATAGTAAATAACGGATCAACTGTTTTATATGTTACCAAATATGCTTTATCTCCAACAAATCTTGATGAATACATTTTTTCTCCTTTTGCCAATCTTTCTGTTTCTCCTATTGTTCTGAGGTTATTATCAAGTATTGCAACTCTTGTGCCTTCATTATCCTTTAAAGCTATTCTAAGATGTCCGTCTTTTTCATCAAGTGAATATTGGTCTACTGTCTTTCCTTTCACTAATGTTTTGGTTTGATATTTTATTTGTCCATTTTCTAATATGTTAAATTTAAATATATTTGTGCATTCCCCTAAATTTTCATCCTCATCTTCTTTTATTCCAAGGATTCCTTTTACTCCAAATATATCTTTAATTCTATATTCATACTCATTTTTATAATCATTATATAATAAATATATATTGTTTTCTGAAACATACGCATTAGATATATCTATAAGATATGAATTTAAATTTATATCTTGTTTAACATCATATAAATCAACTGTTGAAATTATTGTTTGTTTCTTTGTTTTAATGTCTTTCAAGTATTTTATGTCACTTAGTTTAATTTCTTTTCTAGTAGAATCCTCAATGTAATATGTATCTATTTCATTTTTTTCATCTTCATTTTCTCTTAAATTTCCTGATGATATTACATATAATTTATTATCTATACATCTTGATGTATAGTATGGTTCAAACATTTTATATTCTTTTAAAAGATTTGGACTTGTTCTATCTTGAATATCATATATTCTTACTATAGTATTTTTTTCGCTGTATAGACTAGCATATTCAGATTCAGATATTATTATTAATTTTTCCTTAGTCAATATTAAATCTTCAGGCATACTGTTATCATTAAAATTTATTTCAGCAGCTATTTTTATTTCTTTTGAATTTCTGACATCTGTAATTATAACTTTACTTTCTGATATAGAATATATATAATCCCCATCTGTTTTAGTGACATCTGCTTCATCTACATTTTCCACCTGTATATTGGTTGTTGAATAATCTTTTTCTATTTTGCTTGAATTTTGCACTGTTGATACAGAATCTGATTCCATTCTAGGTAAGGTCGATTTTAAATTAGAATTAGTAGTATTATTAGTTTTAATTTCATCAGTAAAATCATAATTATAATAATCGTAAGGCTTTTCCAGCCATGAATTTATTGAAAATGGCATTGCAAATATCTTTAACAATCCCTCTTTAAAGTCTGTTATATCATCTCCTTTATATATTCTTTGTAATTCACTTTTTGATTTTATTTGTTGAAGTTCCTCTATATTTCTGCTATTTCTTATTAGAATCGTTGTACTTACTAGTACTATTGAAATTATAATTATTGACAATATTTTATATTTACTTTTCATAAACATCACCTTATCTTTCAAATATATTTTGTTTTTCATCTAATTGTGATATAAGTATTTCTTTTATTGCATTCTCATCTAAATCAAACTTTAGACTATCTCTAAAACTGTCTTCTGGTATTTTTCCTATTTCTTCTCGTAACTTTGGTATTAATTCAGATAGTCCTAACATTTGTAAATCTGGTATTGCTTCTAATACACCTCCCTATAAATAATATAGATTCTCTATTATGTTCATATATTATTTTATCATATATTACATATGTTCTTCAACATTTTATTCATAATTACTTTAAGATATTGCTACTTTTTCTATGAAACACATATCTACTGCAATGTTCATTTCCTATGCTAACTAGTATAACATTCAATTTTCAGTAAGCCAATCCCAAAACAAAAATTTGTAAATATTTTTTGAATTTACTTGATTTTTTAATACGAATCTGTGTGATTCATTGCACTGATATTTTATCAAAATTATTGACTAAATGAGAAATTTAATGTATTATATATAATATTATTATATAGATATAAAGAAAAGAGGAAATTAAATTTATGTTATGTTCAGAATGTAAAAAAAATACAGCAGTAGTATTTATTAACAAAATTGAAAATGGCGTTTCAACAATGGAGGGACTATGTAAAAGTTGTGCTCAAAAAAGAGGGCTAGAAGTTCCAGATGCACAACCTCAAAATAGCAATTTTAATGTTCCACCAAATATGAATAATATAGATATGACAAATATGTCAAAGCAATTAGAGTCTTTATTTAAAGATTTATCTGCAAACTTAAAGATAGAAAATCTTGAAGATTTAGAAGATCTTGATTCAGAAGAAATGGAAGAACTTGAATCAGATATGTCTAATAGTCCTATTGGCATTCCAATAGGCTCTATATTTGCAAACTTTGTTCCTAAAAATGGTCAACAAAATGAAGAAGAAAATTCTGGAAGACAAAAAGTTAAAGTTGAAAAAAAGAAAAACACTAAGAAAAAGAAGAAATACTTAGATGTATATGGAACAAATCTTACTGTAAAAGCAAAAAATAATGAGCTAGATGTTGTAGTTGGACGTGATAAGGAAATTCAAAGAGTTGTTCAAATATTAAATAGACGTACAAAAAATAATCCATGTCTAATTGGTGAACCTGGTGTTGGTAAAACAGCTATTGCTCAAGGTTTAGCTATTAAAATAGCTAATAATAATGTGCCTGCAAAACTTTTAAATAAAGAAGTTTATTTATTAGATATGACAGCTGTTATTGCTGGAACTCAATTTAGAGGCCAGTTTGAAGCACGTATGAAAGGAATTATAGATGAATGTAAAGAATATGGCAACATTATTCTTGTAATTGATGAGATTCATAATATAATTGGTGCTGGTGATGGTGAACATTCAATGAATGCTGCTAATATTTTGAAACCTTCCCTATCAAATGGCGAAATTCAATTAATTGGTACAACTACATTAAAAGAATATAGAAAATATATTGAAAAAGATTCTGCATTAGAAAGAAGATTTCAACAAGTATTAGTTGAAGAACCCAATATTGATGATTCAATTTCAATTTTAAAAGGTATCAAAAAATATTATGAAGAATATCACAAAGTTAAAATATCAAATGATGTTATTAGGCAAACAGTTATAATGTCTGAAAAATACATTCATGATAGATTTTTACCAGACAAAGCTATAGATATTCTTGATGAGGCTTGTTCAAGAATAAATCTTGAAAATAAAGATTTGTTTAGATTAGAAATGCTAAAACAAGAACTTGCAAAAGTTCAAGCTCAAAAAGAAGATGCTGCAAATGCAGATTCAACTGAGGATTATCAAAAAGCTGCTGATTTAAAAACTCAAGAATGTAGATTAATTGAAGAAATAGACAAATTAAATAGTACTATAAAATTAAAAAATCTTACTGTTCAAGATATAGCTCAAGTAATTGAAAACTGGACTAAAATTCCAGTTAAGAAAATAACTGAAGCTGAAACACAAAAATTATTAAATCTTGAAACTAATCTTCATAAGAGAATTATTGGTCAAGATGAAGCTGTAAACAGTGTTTCGCGCGCTATAAGAAGAAACAGAGCAGGTTTACAAAGTACAAAAAGACCACCATCATTCATATTTGTAGGTCCTACAGGTGTTGGTAAAACTGAGCTTGCTAAAAGCCTTGCTTATGAAATGTTTGGATCAGAGGATTCTATAATTCGTATAGATATGTCAGAATACATGGAAGGTCATTCTACATCAAAATTAATTGGTGCACCTCCAGGATATGTTGGTTATGATGATGCAGGTCAACTTACTGAAAAAGTTAAAAGAAAACCTTATTCAATTATATTATTAGATGAAATTGAAAAAGCTCATCCAGATGTATTTAATATACTTCTACAAGTTCTTGATGATGGTAAACTTACAGATTCTCAAGGAAATACAGTAAGTTTCCAAAATACAATAATTATCATGACATCAAATGCTGGTTCAAACTTAAATAATAATTCAATTGGTTTTGCTAAACAAACTGTTGATGCTGGTAAGATTGAAGATAATCTAAAAGAAGTATTTAGGCCAGAATTCTTAAATAGAATTGATGAAATAATTGTATTCAATTCTCTAACAAAACCTGAATTATTAAAAATTGTAGATTTAATGTTAAAAGATACTGTAAAAGCTTTATCTGATAAAAATATTTCTTTTAATATTTCAGATGATGCTAAAAATTATATTTTGGAAAAAGGAACTAATTTAAAGTTCGGTGCTAGACCTTTAAGAAGAGCTATTCAAAGATATGTAGAAGATGAAATCTCTGAAATGATTTTAAAAGGTGAAATTAAAGAAGGTCAAACAATAAATGTTACTTTGGAAAATGATAATTTAAGATTTAATGCAAATTAGTTTTTATCATCTTCCCTCTTATGAATTGAAAGGATTTTATAATATGAAGAAAAAATATATACCTAATATATTAACAGGATTACGTTTTATATTAATACCATTTATATTTATATCTGTTATTCATGAAAAATATCTAACAGGTATTATACTTTTTACAATATCAGCAATAACAGATGTTTTAGATGGATATATTGCCCGTAAATATAATTTTGTTACTGATATTGGAAAATTACTTGATCCATTATCAGATAAGCTAACTCAAATATTCCTTCTTTTAGCCTTAGCAATTTTAAATATTTTACCATGGTGGATATTTATTATTGTTATTGCAAAAGAATGTGCTATGATTATATCTGCATCAATGCTTTATTCTAAAGAAGATGTAGTTGTATATAGCAAATGGTATGGTAAATTAGCAACATCACTTTTCTACTTGGCAATTATATCTTCATTGATAATAAATCAATTTAATATATCTTTACCATTTAGAATTGATTTATATTTATATTATTTAGCAATATTATCTACAATCTTTTCTTTAATAATGTATGCTGTAAAATTTAACCTTTCAAAATTTATAATGAAGAAAAAATAACATTAATTATATATAGACTCTAAAATGCTTATAAGCAAGATTTAGAGTCTATTTTGTTTTCTGTCACAAAAAACATTTATATTATTCAAAATCTTCTATAACTTTATTTAAATCTTCCTGCCCATATACTTCTAATCCATTTTGTATATTTATTAAATCAGTATCTGTCAAATACTCACTTGATATATTTGTTTTTTCATACACTTCTTCTTTTCCATCTTCATTCATTTTATATATAACTACTTTTCCATCTTCAACTTTTAATTTGAAATGCTCATTACATGACTCATCAGACTCTTTATATAATGTAATTTTTTCTGGGCTAAAACCTATAACTTCCCATTCTGGATATTGCTCTTCCACCTCTTTTTTTGTCATATTTACGAGCTCTTTTGGAAGTTCGACATATTCATTTATAGTATGATCGCATTTTACATAATATTTTTTTAATATTAGTATCGCATTTGCTGCAACTTTTTCTTCATTTGCAGATGTAGTTTGTGTTAAATTCTCCTCAATATACTCATTCATGCAATCATCTTCAACAGTTTCTTCAGACATAAAAATATCTTTCTCAGCTTCATTATCTTTATTTTTTACACTAACTATAACATATGTTATATATAATATAACATTTATAGTTAATATTCCTGCTATTATAGCAATTGTTTTTTTATTCATAAATCACCAACTCTTTTCTTTTGTTTTATTATTTACCATATTTGTTATTTTTATACATTTATTTATCTTTAAAATTATTTCTCCATTTTTATCTGTTCTATAAATGCTTATTTTATTTTTTGTTAGTCTACCAATTACATCTTCATTTGGATGTCCGAAATTGTTATTCTCCCCTACTCCAATCAGTGCAATTTCTGGAGATACAACTTTCAAAAATTCCTCACTTGTAGATGTTTTTGAGCCATGATGCCCTACCTTTAGAATAGTTGATTTTAATTTTTCCTGATTATTTTTATATAATTTTAAAATCTCATCTTCTGCAATTTTTTCAATATCACCTGTAAATAATACACTAAAATTTTTATATATTAATTTACATACTAATGAATTATTATTCAAAACATTTTCTGAAATCTTATTTTTTGAGTTTGGCCATAACACATCTAAATGACAATTTTTTTCTATTTGAATTTTTTGTCCCGCTTCTACAATATTTATCACAATCTTCTTTTCTCTTACTATCTCAATGAACTTGCTATAATTTTCTGAGCCTTCAAACTGTTTTCCTATTATTATCTTTTTTACTTTAAGTTGTTCAATAATTGTCAATATTCCACCGCACATGGTCTTGGTCAAAATGACTTATTATTATCATATCTAATTTATTTATTTTTCTATTTAACAGATATGGCAATAAAATATTCTTACCTGTATCATAAAATTGGCTGCCTCCTCCGTCTATTAAAATCTTTTTATTACAAGGTGTAACAATTAATGTTGAATCTCCTTGTCCAACATCGATAAAATAAATTCTTAAATCTGATGAAATATTAATACAGTTAGTTGATATTATTACTATTATAGTTAATATAACAATTATCTTTTTATATGATTTAATTCTATATTTAAAAAGATAAATCATGTTCTTAATTCTTGTTTGTGTTGGAGTCTCATTTTTTATATGAAATAATTTATATAAATACATTAAAACAATAATGCAAATATAATACAAAATAACTTGATATAAATCAGGTGTAATAACTTTCTGATATCCAAATGGTATTTTGCTACCTAATTTTGAAATATAAATTAATATATATGTTGGTAATTGAATAATTTTAGCCATACATATTCCACATTTTATAGAAACAAATGATATTATAATTTGAATTAATCCACCAATAACTATTGCTCCTATAACTAAATTTAGCAATAAATTTGTTATTAAAAAGGCAATTCCTATGTTATTAAATTTTAAAATTATTATAGGTGCTATTATTATTTGAGAAGAAATCGAAACTGATAAAACCTTTATAATAGGTTCACATTTTTTCTGGATTTTCAAAAATAGATATTTCCATTTTCTATGTTTTATTTTTATACTTTTCAAGATTTTTTCTACATCTGAATTAAAAAATATTATTCCTAGTGTTCCACCATATGTAAGTAGAAAACTCACACTAAATAAACTAAATGGATTATTTAATAAAATTATCAGCATTGAAATTGCTATATTATTTAATGTGTCATTTTTTCTGTAAAAAACAAATGACATACATGATATTATTCCCATAATACAAGCTCTTACCACTGATAAGCTAAGCCCTGTTATAAACATATAAAATAATAAAACTATACTTGCAATTATTTTACTATTTCTTTTTCCAAATGGTATTTTAGTAATGTTTGTTATTAAAAAAATCAAATATGTAACATGCATTCCAGAAACTGCTAGCACATGTGATATATTACTTTCAGAAAAATCTTCTTTTATCTCTTCATCTATATTACTTGTATCTCCTAATAACACTCCAAGTATAATTCCTTGTACATCTTCATCATAACTATTTTTCACATTTTCTTTTATTTTTAATGAAGCATCATTTATAATCTTACTAAAATTCCATTTACTTGCTTTTTGCTTAACTTCAATGTTTTCCGCTTTTACAGTTCCATAAACTTTCAACGTTTTTAAATATTGCTTATAATCAAAAGCTTTATAGTTTCTGGCTATCTGAGGCTCTTGAAATTTACCACTTATTTCTATTATATCTCCATATTCTAATTTTTGGTTTTTTTTAACATTAATATACAGATAAGTATTTTTTAATCTTTCTTCTAATACTTTTATTTTATATCTATCACTATAATCTTTTTCCATTTTATTACTTACAACTATTCCTGTAAGTTTTATATCTTCTATTCCATTATAAGCTGTTTCATATTTTTGATTTTGAACTTTAATAATGATATTTGAAATAAATGATGAAATAATAATCATCAAAATTATATTGATTTTAAAAATCATTTTTAGATATCTAAAATATCTTTTTATTGATAAAATTCTAAATTTTTTCTTTTTATATTGTATATTGATTATAACATATATTGCAATTAAAATCGCATGAAAAAGGACTATACTAGCTTTAAAGTATAGCCCCCATATTATACCTATAATATAACCAATCACAATTATTAAAATTGGTCTATTCAATTAATCTATTACTCTCCTTGCTCCTACATATCGTGAACCATAATAACTAGAATCTAATGCTGTTATTTTTACTCCGCCTTTTGGATTTGACGCATGTATAAATTCTCCCCCACCTATATAGATTCCAACATGGCCTATTGTTTTGTTTGATTCTCCATTAAATATTATTAAGTCACCTTTTTTTAGATTACTTTTTTCAACAGCCGTACCATTTTTTATTTGATCTCTTGATGATCTATTTAATGATACTCCAAAATGCTTAAATACATAAGATGTAAAACCTGAGCAGTCAAATCCTGTTGAAGGTGATGAACCCCCTGATACATATTTATATCCAAGATAAGTTTTTGCATATTGTACAACTTCTTCACCTTTTGCAGATGATGATGTTGTCTCTGTTTTTGATGTTTCTTCTGGTTGAATTTCTGAAACTTCTCCTATTCTTTGCGAACTTGTTCCTCTTGATGTTGTTTCTGCAACTTTTGTATCAGAAATATATTTTGATGATACATATCCAATTTTTCCATCAATTTTTATTTTATACCAGCCATCTTTTTCTTCAATAATTGATACTTCATCATTTTTAGTTAAGCTATCAATTATTTCACTTGATGTATTACTTTCTTTTCTGACTTTAAGGCTATCAGTGCTTACATATGCTTTTTTAGTAACAGTTGTATTTTCTGGTTTTTCTTCTGTTGTTGTATTTGTGTTTGTTTCTGTTTCATTAGTTGTCGTTTCTGTTGCATCATTATTTGTTTCTGGCTCTTCTGTAGTTGAGTCACTATTTTCTATTGATTTTTTCAATATATTTTTTCTTATCCAACCCATTTCAGAATCGCTTTCTATTCTACACCAGTCATTTATTATCTCTACTGTTTTTATATTTCCACCACTAATCTCTGCTTTTTCTAATGAGCTCATATTAGGTAATGCTTTTACTTTTATTGCTTGATTAATTTTATATTCTTTATTTTCTTCAATAATTGTTGATACTTCATCTGTTCTTGGCTCTTCTTTTTCAATATTTTCTTCTACTTGTTGTGGTTGTTCAGTTTCTTCTTGTTTTGGTTCTATAGTTGTGTTTTCTTCCTGTTTTTCAACCTTTCCTTTTTCTAAATCTATTAAGCTTTCACTAATATACCCTGTTACTTTTTCTCCTTTTTCTGAGAAACTAACTTTATACCAACCTTCTGATTGTTCTAATATTTCAACCTTTTGATCTTTGTCTAATTGTGCTACTATATTAGATTTTGTATTTGCTTCACTTCTTACTCTTACAGTTTCAGAATTGATTGTTCCTGTTGTTGCTTCAACCTTTGTACTTAGTATTATCATAGTTGTTATCATTAGTATAATTATTGCTAAGCTTTTTAAATTTTTCATTTTATACCTCATTTTATTTTATTCTTCACACACAAAACAAATGAAAAAAATTTCATTTGTTTCGTAATTATCGTATTAGATTATATACTGAATTTCCAAAAAAGTCAATTTTTTTATGCGTTTTTTTCTATAAGTGGCAATACTTGTTTCTTTCTTGACACTACACCTGGCATTACTGCAATATTGTCTTTTATTTCATATGTTTTACTTACAATATCTGCTCTATCTCCTAAAACTATTGATTCTGAATTGCTATTTAATATGTCTGTTATTACAAATATAAATAATTGAAGTCCTTTTTCTGCTATTGCTTTTTTCATTTCTTCTTCAATTTTTTCTTTTCTTTTTAATATATCTGCAATATTTACAGTATTTACTTGTGCAATTATGTACTTCATTCCATTTTTATCTGCTGATTTAGCATCTAATTCTATTAATTCTTTTTCTGTATATTTGTCCAAGTTTGTTCCTGCTTTAAGCATGTTTAATCCATATTCTTTTACATCTACATTTGCTATTTTTGCTAGTTCTTTAACAGCTTTTACATCTTTTTCTGTAGTTGTTGGAGATTTTAAAAGTAGTGTATCTGATATTATTGCACTTAACATTAATCCTGCTATTTTAGGCTCAATTTCTATATTATTTAGTGTATATAATTCATATAATAATGTTGATGTACATCCAACTGGTTGTGCGTAGTAGAATAATGGTTCTGCTGTTCTAAAATTATTTATTCTATGATGATCAACTACTGCATCTATTTTTGCATTTTCAATGCCTTCAACAGATTGTGTAAATTCATTATGATCTACCATAATTACTATTTGACCATCTTCTATTTTTTCTATAAATTTAGGTGTTTCTACTTTAAAATATTCTAATGCATATTTTGTTTCTTCATTTATATCACCTAATCTACATGGTATTATTTCTTCATTTCTAATCTTTTTTTGTAATTCTGCCATTGCTATGCTTGAGCAGATTGTGTCTGTGTCTGGACTTTTGTGTCCAAATACTAGTATGTTTTCCATTTTATTCCTCCTCTTTGTTGCGAAATAATTGCAATTTTGGGCTGTGTCAGATTTCATTTAAAACGCGGTTACATACACCACGTATGTGCCCTTGCCTTTTAAATAAAATCTTCCTTTCCAAAATTTAATTCTTTCACAACATTTATTTCCTTTATATATTTCTATTATATATTTCTTTTAACTCTTCTTTATTAAAATGATATTCTTTATTACAGAATTGACATTTTATTTCAGCTTGTTCATCTTCTTCTATTAATTCTTTTAATTGGTCTTTTCCTAATGTTACTAAACTATCTGCAAATTTTTCTTTACTACATTCACATTCATATACAGGTACTTTTGATGCATCAATAACCTTTACCTTTTTATCTCCTGTAATTTTCTCTGCAATTTCCTTTAATGTTAATTTTTCAACCAACATTCTTGACATTGCACCAGCTTGGAATATTGCTTTTTCTATTTTTGAGATTTCCTCTTCTGTTGCATCAGGCATTGCAGATATTATATAACCTCCACTAGCTCTTACTCCATTTTTATCAACTAATACTCCTAATGCTACAGCTGTTTGTCTTTGCTCTGACGTTTGAAAATAGTTTGCAAAATCATCTGCAATCTCTCCAGATGTTAATGGACTAACACCAATATATGGCTCTTTTAATCCAATATCTTTTATAACATTTATAAATCCTTGATTTCCTACTGCTGCACCTACATCTAATTTACCGAATTCGTTTAATGGTATATCAACTATCGGATTTGTTAAACATGCTTTTACATGTGGATAATTATCTGATACAGCAACCATTTTTCCTATTGGTCCATTGCCTTTTATTTGTATTGTTAATTTATCTGTTTCATTTTTCATCTCTGAACCTATTAGTGCTGTTATTGTCAACACTCTACCTAGTGCTGCTGTTACAACAGGACTTAAGTCATGTACTTTTCTGGCTTCTTCAACCATGTTTGTTGTTGATGCACATATCACAGATATTTTACCATCATATGCTAAAAATCTAATTATTTGGTCTTTTTCCATGTTTAGTCTTTCTTCCTTTCATCTATTAACCTTGGTCTACTTTCTTTTTCTTTAATAAAGTTCCTGTAGCCCATTGCTACAGCTGCAATTATCATTAATAAGAACGATAATGCTTTCCATATTCCACTATCAAATAATATTATTGCAAACATTCCCAATGATGCACTTAATCCATATAATATTAACACTGCTTGTCTTTGTGTAAAGCCTTTCTCTACTAATCTATGATGTAAATGACCTTTATCTGGTTTAAACACAGCTTTTATTGATTTACCTTTTGCAAGTCTTCTTATTATTGCAAATAATACATCAAATATTGGAAATCCTAATACTATTACTGGTAATACTATTACAGCTAATGTATATGTTTTTGCTACACCTAAAATTGAGACAACGGCGAGCATAAATCCTAAAAAATTCGAACCTGCATCTCCTATAAATGTCCTTGCTGGTGAAAAATTATATGGTAAAAATCCTACAAGCGCACCACTCATCGCTGTAACAATTACTGTTGCTATAATTGGTGAATCATTTAATATAAATATTATTAATAATGATACACATGATATTAATGATATACCTGATGACAAACCATCAAGTCCATCTATTAAATTAATCGCATTTGTTATACCTATTATCCACAATACAGTAATAAATTGTGAAAAGAACTCAGATAAACCGATTTTATATAAAAATGGTACTTCCAAATGTTCTATTTTTAAACCAAAATACACAACTATAATTGCCGCAATTGTTTGTCCTATCAATTCTTGCCATGGTTTTAATGTTTTTATATCATCTATAATTCCTGTTATTGCAATTACCCCTATTCCGAGTAATATTCCTAACAGTTTCTTTCCATATTCTTGATCATTAAATAAATCTAAACTTCCTTCAATACTCATTATTATTATTAAGTATAGCATTGAGACTATAAAGCCTAGTATTACTGCTGGCCCCCCAAACTTTGGCATTCTTTTGGTATGCATTCTTCTTTTGTCTCTTGGTATGTCTACCGCACCTATTTTGTGTGCTATTTTTATAGTATATGGTGTTGCCATAAATGCTACTATAAATGCTAAAATAAATGCTATAGCTATATTTCCCCACATTTATATGCAACCCCCATTATTTCATATTTTCTTTTTCTATTTCTTCTATTAGTTTTATTCTTTCTGCATGTCTGCCACCTTCAAATGGTGTTGCTATCCATGCTCTAACTACACATATTGCTGTGCTTGTTGTAATATAATCCGCTCCTAATGCAAGTATATTGCTGTCATTATGCATTTTTGAAAATTTTGCTTCTTCTTCATTCTCGCATTTTGCACATCTTATTCCTTTAAATTTATTTGCAACAATACTCATTCCTATTCCTGAACGGCATATTAAAATTCCACTATTACATTCTTTGCTTTGTACTCTTTTTGCAACATCTTTTGCTATATCAGGATAGTCTACACTTTGTTCTGAATATGTTCCACAGTCTTTATATTCTATTTCTTTTTCGTCTAAATATTTTTTTATTTCTTCTTTTAGTTTATATCCTCCATGGTCACTACCTATAGCTATCATATTACCACATCCTTTTCTTCTTTTTGAATTTTACTTCTATAATATATCACAATATCATTTTAAGTGCAATATTTTTGGCTAAAATAGATGTATTGCGCTTTTTATCGAGCGCAAACTATTTTATGTAAATTGTGTAAAAAATTTGTAAAACACCTATTGCCAAATGTTGACTTATATGTTATAATGATAGACGTTATAGTTTATTTTACTAAGAGGAGGTGCATTATACATGCCAAATATTAAATCAGCAAAAAAGAGAGTTAAAATTATTGAAAAGAAAACATTAACAAATAATATGATAAAAACTGGATATAAATCAGCTGTAAGAAAATTCGAAGAAGCTATTGCTGCTGGTAATATAGAAGAAGCTAAAGTTCTATGTTCTAAAGCTACTAAAAAAATAGACCAAGCTTGCACAAAAGGTGTAATCGTTAAAAATACAGCTTCAAGAAAAAAATCTAGCTTATCTAAGAAATTAAATGCTGCTATGGCATAATTGTAACCCCCTAGACTCATCCTATACTGGATTGTCTAGGGGGTATTATATTATAAAAAGCCATTAATTTACACATTATCCTTTTCTGGTTTTATTTCGTTTAGTTTATTTCTTCATATTCTATTCTGTCTTTTATTACTACTACTGAATAACTCTTTAGTTTGGGTAGCATTTTTATTTCTTCTGCGTTTCTGTACTTTTGTAGCTGTTCTTTTGCTTGCTCTTGTTTTTGCTTTAGCAGGCTATTGTCTTTTACATAATCTTCTTGTTTTATATATTTGAATTCTATTAATATGCTATATCTTTCTTTTATCATTGTTGAAAATACATATCCATCATAGCATGAATAATTTTGGGAATTGTAGAATAAAATAAATAAGGTATTGACTATGATACTTAAAAGTATTATAATTAATATAGCTTAAGCTAGTAATTTAAGAAATTCATTTGTGTAGATTCACAAAAAATCCCTAGAGTGCAAGTCTAGGGATTTTTTTCGTCTAATCATTAAATTCTTTTAATATATTAAGAATAATGATTAATGCAAGTAATTTAAGAATTTTTTTCATTTGTACCAATTCACCACCTTTCTACCTTTAAGCGAAAGGCTTTTTTATTATAAGGTATTTTACTATAATTGTCTAGCGATTTTTATAAAAGGACAAATAAAGAAACATAACCAAATTATTTACTTATTTTCAATGTTTATATGATTTTTTAGAAATAACTCATATAATCGTTCAATAAAACACGTATTGAAAACTCAAACTAGTTCCTATATAATTAGGATAATTCAAGATTTCAATACGTGCTTTTATTAACTTATCCAACTCTTAGTAAACCTCCCACCTTTAATAACATTTGTGAAAAGCGATTTTCTTTTTCATCTAAATCTATCAAATCAAATTCATTCTCTAATTCAAACATTAGTATGCTTGCGACCTTATAAAAATTCTTTTGATTTAGTCCTTTTACCGCAATATCTATATCTGAATTTTTATTAAATTTTCCGTTTGCAATAGAGCCAAAAATAAATACTTCTGTTGCTCCATTTTCTTTTAAGATTCGAGTTGCTTTCTTTATATCTTCTTGATATGAATATGGTAAATCACCTAGTTTATCAACCATTTGTGTGCCTCCTTTAATCTTAGTATACACATATTTTTATAAAAAATAAATGAATTTTAGGTATTTTTATGAATTTAATAGGTGAAGGTGTTGGGCTATTTGATGAATAAGGTGCAGCGTAACCCGATGCTATCGTATCTGTAGTAAGGACCGTGGTAGAATGCCACGGAATGCCACTGAACCGTTGTCGCCATTGCCATCACGAACGAACCTATTGTAGCCGATACCTGAACTATCAGATTCTAGTGTCCAATCTTTTACATTACCTGCTAAATCGAAAACATTGTTCGCATTTGCTCCTTCATATGCTCCACTTGGGATTCTTGTTCTAGTTCCTGATGCCTTTGTTGCTGTGCTCTTTGATGTGTTTGTATAATATGTGAAACTACATTTATAATAATTTCCCCAACTTGTTGAATCTGAGGCTATCTCTGCATATGTCTTCTCTCCTGTGTCTATTAGCCACTTTAATGTTTCATCGAACTGTATTCCCCATATCATCTGCACTCCTGCACTTGTTCCTGATAACTTTCTCGCTTTTTTCCACATTGTATACCAAGTTTGATATGATAAATCTGTATTTATTCTCTTTACTACTGGTGTTGCTTGACTTAAGTCTCCTGTTTCATATCTTCCTATATAAAACCCTCCATATGTTGCTACACTATTTAACATTTTATCGAAATCGATCTCCATCTCCATTAAGAAATCTTCTCTTGACATTCCATTTAAATA
>CAKPSX010000004.1 GCA_934184665.1 uncultured Clostridia bacterium
AAAAAATAAAAAAATAAAAAAATAAAAAAATAAAAAAATAAAAAAATAAAAAAATAAAAAAATAAAAAAATAAAAAATAAGGAAAAATAAAATGGAAATTAAAACTGGTGTGGATATTATAGAAATAAAAAGAGTAAAAGAAAGTATAGAAAGTACAAATAAAGAATTTTGTAAAAGAGTATACACAGATGCAGAAATAAAATTCTGCGAAAATAAAAAAAATCAAAAATACCAGCATTATGCAGCAAGGTTTGCAGGAAAAGAAGCTGTATTTAAAGCAATATCATCAATATTAGAAAATAAATATGAAATCTCATGGAAAGACATAGAAATTTTAAATTATGAAGATGGAAAACCATATGTAAAAATACCAGAAAAATATATGAAAAAAATAGGAGATATTGATATAAGCATATCACACTGCAAAGAATATGCAATTGCAAATGTAGTTGTAATAATTAATAATTAAATTAATATTAATTTAATATTTTAATAAAAAATAATTAATAATAGAATTTAATAAAAATAAAAAATAAGAAAATAATTAAAAAATGCACAAATGGAAGGAACGTGATTAAATTTGGAATTTTTTGATACACATGCACATTATAATGATGAAAAATTTGATGAAGATAGAGAACAAATAATACAAGAAACATATAAATCAGGAATTTCAAAATTTGTTGTTGCAGGATATAATATAGAATCATCGAAAAAGGCAATAGAATTATCAAATAAATATGAATTTATGTATTCAATATGTGGCATTTCTCCAAATGATATTCCACAATCTGAAGAAAAACTGTGGAAAGATATAGAAGAAATTTCAAAAATAATTAAACAAAATAATAACAAAAAATTAGTTGCAATTGGAGAAATAGGATTAGACTATTATTGGGAAAAAGAAAATAAAGAATTACAAAAACAGGCATTTATTGCACAAATAAAATTAGCAAATGAGTTAAATCTACCAATAGTAATACATTCAAGAGATGCATCAGTAGATACGATACAAATATTAAAAGATAATCCTGTGAATAAAAAAGGAATATTTCATTGTTGCCAATTAAATCAAGAATTAGTAAGACAAGCATTAGAATTGGGCTTTTATATTTCTTTTGCAGGACCAATAACATTTAAAAATTCGAAAAATGCACCAGACGTAGTAAAAATGGTTCCATTAGAGAAAATACTTATAGAAACTGATAGCCCATATTTATCACCAGAACCTAATAGAGGAAAAAGAAATGACTCAAGAAATGTGAAGTATGTGGCTGAAAAGATTGCGGAAATAAGAGATACAAGCATTGGAGAAATAGCAAAAATTACATATGAGAATGCAATAAGGATTTTTAATATATAGGATGTGAAAAAAATGTATGATAATTGGGAACAATTAGAAGAACAAGCTAAACAATGTAAAAAATGTAGATTATGCCAAAATAGAAATAATGTAGTTTTTGGAACAGGAAATAAAAATGCAAGATTAATGTTTATAGGTGAAGGACCTGGAGCAGACGAGGATATTCAAGGAATACCATTTGTAGGTAAGGCAGGGAAATTAATGAATTGTGCATTTGAAGCGATTGGATTAAAAAGAGAAGACGTGTATATAGCAAATATAGTAAAATGTAGGCCACCGTCTAATAGAAATCCAGAAGAAGATGAA
Organism: uncultured Clostridia bacterium; assembly: GCA_934184665.1. Classification (GTDB taxonomy): domain Bacteria; phylum Bacillota; class Clostridia; order TANB77; family CAG-508; genus CAG-269. Next base: position 1,670 of record CAKPSX010000004.1, read on the forward strand.
GCTAATGCATGTTTAAATTATTTAAGAAATCAAGTAATATTAGTAAAACCACAAATAATAGTTTTATTAGGGAGTGTTGCATTAAAGAATATTCTGGGCAAAGAATATGGGATTACAGCAAGCAGAGGAAAATGGTTTGAAAAAAAAGGCATATTATATATGCCAACTTGGCATCCAGCTGCACTTTTAAGAGATGAAACTAAAAAAATTGATTTTATAAGAGATTTCCAAGAAGTTCTAATAAAACTTGATAAAGAGGAAATAAAATAATTATAAGAATTATTGTAATTTACATACAAGGAAGGAATGTAATATAAATGGAAGAAATAAAAGAAAAATCAGAATATTGTTTAAATTGCAAAATAAAGCCATGTTCAAATAAAGGATGCCCATTAGGAAATAACATACCAACATTTATAAAAGCTATAAAGGAAGAAGATTATAAGAAAGCATATGAGATATTATCAGAAACGACTGTGCTTGAGGCTGTGTGTGGAAGAATCTGCCCACATACAAAACAATGTGAAGGCTCATGTGTAAGAGGAATAAAATCGAATCCCGTAAGTATAGGAGAATTAGAGGCACTTGTAGGGGATATATCTATAAAAGAAAGTTATAAAATACCACAAAATAATATTAGTAATAAAAATAAAAAAATTGCGATAATTGGTGGTGGTCCAGCAGGATTAACAGCAAGTGCATTTTTATTAAAAGAAGGATATTCTGTAACATTATATGAGAAATATAATTATCTCGGAGGGCTTTTAGTACATGGAATTCCTGAGTTTAGACTACCAAAAAATACAGTAAAAGATACAATACAAAAGATTATAGACTTAGGGCTTGAAGTAAAATACAATATGGAACTAGGAAAAGATTTTTCTATACAGGAATTAGAAAGTAAATATGATGCAATATTTTTAGCATTTGGGGCAAATATTTCAGCGAAGATGGGAATAGATGGTGAAGACCTTGAAGGAGTATACGGAGGAAATCAATTACTGGAATATAATAGCCATCCAGACTATAAAAATAAAAAAGTTGCAATAATTGGTGGTGGTAATGTTGCAATGGATTGTGCTAGAACAGTTAAAAAACTAGGGGCAGAAGAAGTAAGCGTTATATATAGAAGAGCAGAAGAGCAAATGCCAGCAGAAACAAAAGAGATCGAAGAAGCAAAAGAAGAAGGTGTAAAATTTATATTTCAAAATAATTTAGTAAAAATACTAGGAAATAATAAAGTTGAACAAATAGAATTAATAAAAACAGAATTAGTACAGAAAGAAGGAGAAACAAGAAAATCTCCAGTAAATATTCCAGATAGTAATTATATTATTGATATGGATTATGTGATAATGGCATTAGGTTCACATCCTGAACAGTTTGTATCTCAATTAGGACTTGAATTAACTGAAAAAGGTTATATAAAGATTGATGAAAATAACAGAACATCAAATGAAAAGATATTTGCTGGTGGTGACTTGGCAGGTGCTAAAGGAACAGTTGCATGGGCCGCACGCTCAGGGAGAGATACAGTAGAGGCAATAATAGAATATTTATCTTAAAAATAAATTAATAAATAAGATTTATAAAATAGGTATCAAAAAAACAATAGTTTTTACTATTGTTTTTTTGTGTCAGCTTTTGTAATTTTATATTTATCTTTTGTAAGCTTAATAAATTTTAATAATTTTATCATTTGTAAAGGTTAGGTAAGGCTCTTTTGTACAATTATCATTTGTATAAATTAGGTATAAGGTTCTTTTGTATAATTGTCATTTGTAAAAGTTAGGTAAGATTCTTTTGTGTATTTATCTTATGTATAGATAATTAGAATCTTTTGTAAATACTATAATGTATCATAAGTAAACTAAAAGTCTTTTGTATAATAACAATCATTTGTATTTTAAAATCTTTAGTTAATTATGTATTTTTTCTCCTGTTACGAAGTTTTTAATTGCTCCGAATAAAGAAACAAATCTTTTGGGTTTCTTTGTACATTCAAGAGCAGTTTCGATACCGCCATTTTCAAGTATGTTAGATTTATGTTCAAGTGCGGTCATCTTTTCTGTATAGTAATTATCATAAAAAGTATAATCATCAGTACGACCAATCAACTCTTTATAATATTCTAAGCTTTTTCTATAATTATCAAGTTCTTCTAAATCATTAATATTTTTAAAAGCTTTATCAAAATATTCTTTAATTATAATATCTTGAGCTTTTATAAAATACTCATTAATATTTAACTTGATATTATCAATTTTTTTAACTAGTTTTTCAACCTTTTTATTTCGTTCGTCATAACTATAAAACTTATTTGTTAATTTAATTATAGTTTCTTCAAACTCTAAAATTCTGTCTATATAATATTCAATATTATTATAGGCTTTTTCAGAAGTTAGTTCAATAAATTTATTCTTGAACTTATCATTGCTAGTCATAGTGCTATCAAATAAAACTTCTTCACCTGTAATATATGCCATTTGTTCAATCAAATTACATTCTAATGGATAATATGAAGGGCTTAAAGTTCTAAAAGAAATGCCAAAATATTTAACATAGTCTTTTTCGATACCAATAACTTTTGAAGTCATATATTGTACGGCTGCTTCATTTAATCCCATACCTAATATTCTAAAATTATCAAAATTACATAATCCCATACGAACAAGATTATTTCTTTTATCTTTAATTTCTTGAATATAATGTATGCACTCATGAATTGCAAACTCTTCTAAATCATCATTTGTAATTTTATCATTAAAATATATAGATGTATTTTTGTAAAAGTAATTAGCTTCTGCCATACCATCAGGCATACTTGCTCTATACATTTTAAGCTTTGACAATTTTGCGAATAAGTCATTTTCACTGAAAGAAAGTTCAGGAAAAGTCTCGCAAAGTTTAGTGGCAATATTATGTGCTATTTTATTTACAGATACTGTATCAAGAATATTAACTACTCTTATTCCATCTTTCCTTAAGTCAGATTCAATGCTCATTACATCCTCCATTTTTTGTCTTTTTGTATGATAAATCGTCAAATATATTATACAATATTTTGTCGTAAAAGTGTATTACAATATCATTACATTTATATTACATTTATGTTACAAAAATTTAAATTATTATCTTTTATTTACATATATTGTAATTGGTATACATTTTACTCTATTTGAATACACTACATTTTGAGAAAATACTGTTATACTTCAATAAAATTAGTATTAAGAGGTGATTTCATGTATTTATCAGATGCAGTAAGAAATAGGATTAAATATTATCAAGAAAAGAATAATATGAGTCTTTGGGCATTATTTAAATCTTCTGGTGTACCAATGTCAACACTCGCAGCATTTATGAGTAAAAGAACAGAACTAATTAAATTAGATACTTTATTGCATATATGTGAAGGCTTTGGCATCACACTAACAGAATTTTTTGAAGATGATATTTTTAGTGATGTAGAGCAAGATTAAAATAATACCGACAAAATGGAAGTACTAAGTACTTCTTTTTTGTTATATAAGAAATAATTAAATGCAATATTGAAAATAAATATGGGTTGGCATTAAACCAAAGAGCAAGAGTTACATCTTGCTTTTTTTTGGCGTATGGGGTTGAAAAATAATTATAATTGAAAAGAATGAGATAAAAAATGAATTAGTCATAAAATCACAATAAACAAAATAGATTATAATATCATGGAAAAGGAGGAGAAAAATAATGTTCTTAGTTTTCAACAAAGAAAAAATAGACACATATTTAGTAGCAATTTTGACAGTGGCAGTATTGATAGGGATAGCAAGTTTTGATAAAGCAAAAGTGATTCCAACATCTGCAGTAGAGAGGAATTTACCAATATATAATGTACAAACAGAGGAAAAAAAGCTTGCATTTACAATGAATTGTGCATGGAATGCAGATGATATTGATCAAATATTAGAAATACTAAAAAATAATGATGTAAAAATAACTTTTTTCATGGTAGGGGAATGGGTAGACAAATACCCGGATGCAGTAAAGAAAATTTATGAGGCAGGGCATGAAATAGGTAGTCATAGTAATACACATCCACATGTAAATAATTTAAGTAGTGAGAAAAACTTGGAGGAAATTAAACTAAGTGTAAGTAAGATTGAAAAAATAACAGGAAGTCAGACTAAATTATATAGAACTCCTTATGGTGAATATAATGATACAGTAATAAAAACAGCCACAGAAAATGGATATTATCCAATCCAATGGGATGTAGATACTCTGGATTATGAAGGAAAAACAGGAGATGAAATGTGGGGAAGAATAAAAGGCAAAATAAAAAATGGTTCGATAATATTAAGCCATAATGGAACAAAACACACTGCGGAAAGTTTGGATATGTTAATTAAGAATATAAAATCAAAAGGTTTTGAGATTGTTAAGGTGTCAGATTTAATATATCAAGATAATTATAGAATTGATAATAATGGTATGCAACTTAAGCAACCGTAATAAATATGGTAATTAGAAAGATTATAAGTAACCATTAAAATAAGTTTAAATAGCATAAATAATTCATTTCAGCTAATAAAAATGTATAAGAAGTAAAATAAAGGAAATACTAATATAGAGAAAATAGCAAGGAGAGAGGTATGTTATTAATTGGAATGATTGCTACAAAAAAAGATATTCAAGAAATAAAACGAAACATTATAAGTGATGAAATAAATATAATAGGTATTAATGAAGAAAGCATTAATAATTTAAAGAACATAAAGTTTGATGAAATTATAATAATGAAAAACATAAAACTAAAAGATGAAACATATAAGTATATAGGGGAAATAATATCAAAGGTCAAGTACTTAATAGTAAATGTTGATATGGAAATAGATGTATTAAAGAAAACTAAAATAAAAAATCCAATAAAATTAATAACTTTTGGCTTCAATCCAAAAGCCACTATAACAATATCAAGTGTAAAAGATGATAAGATTATACTATGCTTACAAAGAAACATTGAAAAGACAAATAAGGAGATAATAGAGGCAAAAGAAATAGAAATTAAGAACCCAGAAAGTAAAAAAATATATAATAATTTAGTGATTTTTATAATAAAAGGGCTCCATAATTTACAAAAAAATGCCACAAATATAGAAGAATAGTAAGAAACAAACAAAAAAAGTAGAAAATTTTAACTTTTTATGTAGACAAAACCAAAAAAGTATAGTATAATAGGAAATGTAGAAAATTTTTATAAAAACAAAATGAGAATTACAATTGATAAATAAAAAAGGTAGGGAGGAAATAAAATTGGATACAAATTATTTAGAAAACAACTACTTAACATTAGTAGGGAAAGTAACAGGCGAAAAAAAATTCAGCCATGAAATTTATGGAGAGAAGTTTTACACATTTAACTTATCAATACCACGTTTAAGTGGAAATGCAGACTTAATACCGATAACAGTTTCAGAAAGAATAATAACAGATGAAATGTTATCAGAAGGTAGAAAACTATTAATAAAAGGTCAATTCAGATCATATAATAGTTATCAAAACGAAAAGAATAAATTAATCTTAACAGTGTTTGCAAAAGACATACAAGAACTTGAAGAAATTCCAGAACAAGAAGAAAGTGAAATTGTAAAAAAAGAAGAAACAACAAACGAAGTTGTACTTATCGGTTTTGTATGTAAAAAACCAATTTACAGACAAACACCATTTGGAAGAGAAATTGCAGATTTATTATTAGCAGTAAATAGAGCATATAATAAATCAGACTATATCCCAACAATCGCATGGGGAAGAAATGCAAGATTCTGTCAAAACCTAGAAGTAGGTGCACAAGTTAAAATAATAGGTAGAGTTCAATCAAGACAATATGAAAAGAAATATGAAGATGGAACATCAGAAATAAAAGTAGCTTATGAAGTATCTATAAGTAGTTTAGAATTAATAAATGAAGAAAACACAGAAAATAAAGAAGAAACAGCTGACCAAGAAGCAGTTTAGAACCAATCTTCTCATAAAGTTTTGACTATAAAAATATATTAGTAAAAAAGTGACTAGGTCACTTTTTTTGCTTATAAAAGTCAAAGTTGTTCTTTGACATAGAATAAATAAAATGATAAAATGAATGAAAATTATTGGTGTTTTGAAATACATATAAAAAAGAAAACAAGGAATAATGAAATATGTCTATAATTAGATGAAATATAAATTTTAAGGGAGAAGTAATTAGATGGAAAAACATATAGTATCAAGTGAAGAAAAAGGAAAAAGACTGGACTCATATATTGCAAGTATATGTAATGATATAACCAGAACATCTGCGGAAAGAATGATTAAGAATGGAGAAATTTTAGTTAATGATAAAACACAAAAAGTTGCGTATAAAATAAATGAAGGTGATATAATCACAATACAAAAATCTGAGCCAAAGGAAATAGAAATAAAAGCACAAGATATACCAATTGAAATAATATATGAAGACAATGATATAATTGTTGTAAATAAGCCAAAAGGAATGGTAGTACATCCTGCAAATGGGAATCCAGACGGAACACTAGTAAATGCAATAATGGCAAAATGTAAAAATTCTTTATCAGGAATAGGTGGAGAAATAAGACCAGGTATAGTTCATAGAATAGATAAAGATACATCAGGTTTATTAATAATAGCCAAAAATGATACAGCACATGTTAATATGAGTGAACAAATAAAAAATCATGAAGTAAAGAAAACATATATTGCATTAGTCAGGGGAGTAATAAAGGAAAATGAAGCAACAATAGATATGCCAATAGGAAGAAGTACATCAGATAGAAAAAAGATGGCAGTTAATAGAAATGGAAAGAATGCAGTAACACATATAAAAGTGTTAAAAAGATATGACAAATATACACTAGTGGAAGTAAATATAGAAACAGGTAGAACACATCAAATACGTGTACATTTATCACACATCGGTTATCCAATAATAGGAGATTATACATATTCAAATGGGAAAAATGAGTTTGGTGTTGAAGGACAATGCTTACATGCAAAATGCTTAGAGTTTAAGCATCCTATAACAGGGAAAGAAATGAAACTTGAGGCACCATTGCCACAATATTTTCAAGAAATATTAAATACGTTGGATAATAGAATGTAATTATTATAAGTAAAAGATATCAAGAATAGAAGCGGAAATCTTTTATATAAAAATCCGACAAGAGAGCCTTGCCGGAAGATCTATATAAAGCCTTTTAGAAAAGTAAAAGGAATTAATATATATTATGCAACTAAAATAATTATTATAACTTGTATAACACAATAAATTTTAAATAATTATGTTCTAACCTTACGGAAATAAGAAGGGGATGAGAATAAAATGGAAATGAGATTACAAAAATATTTAGCAGAATGTGGAATTGCATCAAGGAGAAAGTGTGAAGAATATATCATACAAGGCAAAGTAGAAGTAAATGGAAAAATTGTAACAGAACTAGGGACAAAAATTGATTTTGAAAAAGACAAGATAAAGTTCAATAATAAAGAAATAAAGCCAGAAAAAAAACATGTATATATATTGTTAAATAAGCCAATCGGTTATGTAACGACAGCAGATGACCAATTTGGAAGAGATACAGTTTTAGATTTAGTAAAAGTAAAAGAAAGAATAGTGCCTGTTGGAAGATTAGATATGTACACTTCAGGAGCTTTAATATTGACAAATGATGGTGATTTTGTATATAAAGTTACACACCCAAAACATGAAATAAATAAAACATATAATGCTACACTAAAGGGAATAATACAAAGCGATGAAGTTGAAAAACTAAGAAATGGCGTGAAAATAGATGATTATACAACAAAACCAGCAAAAGTAAAAATATTAAAAACAGATACAGAAAAAGATATATCAAGAATTGAAATTACAATACATGAAGGAAAAAACAGACAGGTAAGGAAAATGTGTGAAGCAATAGGAAGAAATGTAATTGCACTACATAGAAGTAAAATAGGTTCAATAAATGTAAAAGATCTACCATTAGGAAAATGGAGATATTTAACTTCAAAAGAGGTAAAATCCATTTCTTGTAAATAATTCACAAAAATTATTGAAAAAGTAAATAAAAAAATATATAATGTAAACAGACAAAAGAGAAAAGGTAAACAGTAAAATAATTTTAATTGAATTTACCTTAGGAAGGAAAAAAGATGGAAGTTAAAGAAGGACAAATAGTCGATGGAACTGTAACTGGAATCAAGCCATATGGAGCATTTATAGAGATTAAAGATGGACCAGTAGGACTAGCATACATAGAAGATTTATCAGTAGTCAGAATAAAATCTCCAAAAGAAAGGCTAAAAGTTGGACAAAAAGTTAAATGTATGATAAAATCAGTAAACAAAGAAACTGGAAGAATAAATTTATCATATAAAGACTGTTTAGGAACATGGGAAGAAAACATAGAACACTTTAAAGAAGGAATGAAAGTTAAAGGCATAGTCAGAGATGCAGAAAAAAGAAAAAATGGAGTGTTTATAGAGCTAACACCAAACTTGGTCGGGATGACAGAATACACAGATAAACTAGAATATGGACAAACAGTAGATGTATGCATAAAGAAGATTGTACCAGAGAAGAAAAAAGTAAAATTAGTTATAGTTTAATTAAATTATAAGGAGGGATTGAAATGGTTGAAGATAACCAAATCAAAGCACAAGTATCACCATTTGCAATAAGAGAAGGTGAAATAAAAACATTTGATGGAAAGGATGGATATGTATCTATGAATCAAATAATACACAAAATAAATATTGGACATATAACAGATATTCATTTTGCAATATTAGAATTAGTAAATGAATTTGAATTCATAACATCAAGACAAATATATCAAATGCTTGAAATAAAAGGTTTTGAACCAAAATCACAAGATAAACTAAATAATAAATTAGAACAATTGGTAAAATCTAAAATATTAACAAGATATTATTTCACTTCAGAAGAAGGGAAAGGAATATATAGAATATACTGCCTAGAAAAAATGGGAAAATACTTATTAACATCAAAAGAAATTGAATGTAAATGGCAACAAACAGATAATGTTAAGCCTGTTCCAATGATAAAGAAAAGATTGGCAGGAAATCAAACATTAATAGCATATCTAAGAAAAGTAAAAGCATTAGATAGTTATGTTGTAAAACCATCATTAACTGCAAAAACAGTGGGCAAAACATTTAAGGCAACAGGCGGAGCCGTAAAACTTACAAAGAATAAAAAATCAATTGTATTTTTATTTGAAGTAATAAGAAGAGAACAAGATTGGCAGAAAAAATTAGTAGATAAAATGACAATGTATAAAGATTTCTACGAAAATTTTGTTCCTGGAGATTCAGGATATTCATCACTTCCACAGTTAATATTTGTATGTGAAGATGATAAACACACAGTAGAAACATTTAAAGAAATTGTAAAAAATAAACTAGAAATATCAAAAATAAAATTATATTTTACAACTGATTTAAGACAAAATCAAGAAACATTGGAAAATACATTAATTGAATTTAGAATTGATGAAGAAACTAAAAAATATAAAATGTATAATGTTGAAGTAAAATTATTAGGAATGTAACTAACAGCTCCTTAAGCTAAGTCGCTTTGTGATTTACTTAGGGAGCTTTCATAAAACAAAATGCAGTTGGTTTTGTAGCGAAAGTTATTTTTAAACCAGACTTTGGCAGAATAGTGAAAAAATTTCCAAAAAATATTGACTTTAATATAAAAGTATGTTATTATAATTAGGTGTTAATCACTTGGGTCAGTAGCTCAGTTGGATAGAGCACGGGCCTTCTAAGCCCGGGGTCGGGGGTTCGAACCCCTCCTGGCTCACCATACACGAAAAGTCATACAAGTATTGAAATATCAATGTTTTGTATGACTCTTTTTTTATAAAAGACTGCAATAGTACTGCAATAGATTTTTATTTTTTACTAAAGAAAAAGATGTGCAATAAAAAATTCTTGAATTAAAGAATAATATTGTTTTAAGTAAAAAATAAAAGTACAGATTTTGTGGATTTTGGGGCTCCGCTTTTTCTGTACTTTTATGTAATGGGTGGGCAAGCATCAAGTAGGGATACGGGCGAATGCTTGCCCATGTAATATTTATAAAATTATTTTATCTTATTAAAATTCTAAAGTCAATACATTTTGCAATTATTTTTGGGTGCAAATGAAATTCTTTTATGAATGCAACTAAAAATCACAAATAGGTGCAAAAAACATTCGTCCAAAAGTGCAAAAATAAAAAATTTATAAACGAAAAATCTACATAATTTAAATTATAAAAAGTAAAAGCGTTATTTACTTTTGCTACTTAAAGTAATCTCAAAAGTTCTCGAAATATGCCCACGACTAACATTAATAGAAATTGTATCACCAGGTTTCTTAGAATAAACATAAGCTCTAAGATCAAGCATAGTATTAATAGAATTTCCATCAACAGAAGTAATAACATCACCAGTTCTAATACCACTAGAAATAGCAGGGCTATCATCACTGATATCAACAATATAAATTCCAGAATTAACATTTGCAGAAGATTCAAGATATGGTATAACATCTTTATCATAAGCAAGAATTCCAAGATATGCTTCATCAAAACCATTTTGAGTTACAAAACTTTCAATTACAGTTTTAATAACATTTATAGGCACAGCAAAGCCAATACCTTCAGCAGAAGTGATTTTAACAGTATTGATACCAATAACTTCTCCATTAGGCAAAATTAACGGACCTCCACTATTACCGAGGATTAATAGAAGCATCTGTCTGAATCAAATTGGTCATATAACATACATTATTATCTTCTTCTAATTTTATAGTTCTGTTTGTTGCACTTATAATTCCAGAAGTAACAGTTCTTTTAAATTCAAAACCAATTGGATTTCCAATAGCGTAAACAGTTTCACCAGACCTTAATTTAGAAGAATCACCAATAGTTGCATATGCAAGATTATCTGCTTTGATTTTTGTAATAGATAAATCTAAATCATCATCACACCAAACGACAGAGCCCTCATAGGTATAACCATTTTCGAGTGTAACATAACATGTGCTTAATGCTTCTCCTGTAACATGGCAATTACTCAAAATATAGCCATTACTTGAAACAATAATGCCAGTACCAAGTCCTAGGTCATCAACAAGACTGCTTGAAAAAATAGAACTTGAATGTGATTTTAAACGAGAAATACCAACAACACTTTGAGAAACATTTTCAACCATGTCAGCAATTGAAGTGCTGTTTTCCGTAGAGTTATCCACAGTTTGTTCACTAACTGTGGAACTAATACGCTTAATATCATATTCTGGAGTAATGTCTATTTTGTTGTAAGCTGTGTATAAATAATATGAAAGAGCCAGTAAACCAATAACAACTATAACTATTATAAAAAAATTTCGTATCTTCTTTTTATTCATAAATAATTCAATCCTTTCTGTTTTATTATGAGAAAAAATACTACCAAATAATCAACAAACATACTAAAATATCAGCAAAATTTGCAAAATTTGTAATAAAATGTTATACTATAAGAGGATAAATAAAATAAAAGGGTGAAAATAAATGTTGAAAAAGATGGAGAATCTAACTAGCTCACAAAAATCTATATGGAGCGTAGAACAGTATTTCAAAGGAAGCAGTATTAATAATATTTGTGGAACTGCTGTATTCAAAGAAGAAATCGATTTTAAAAAATTAGAAGAAGCAATAGAAATAGTATGTAGTAAACATGATATTTTTAAAATCAGATTTAAAATCAAAGATGGAGAAATCATGCAAATGGTTTCAGATTCTAATGAATGTAACATTGAAATAATTGATGTTAAAGATGTAGATGAACTTAAGAAGAAAAAAGAAGAGCTTACCCAAAAACCCTTCAAAATAGAAGAAAATTTATTATTCAAATTTTATATCTTTAAGTTTCCAAATGGTAAAGGGGCATTTATGCCTAGCATGCACCATTTAATTTCAGACGCTTGGACTATAGCACTTATTTATAATGAAATTATCGAAACATATTCCATATTAAAACAAAACAAAGAAATTAAGGAGGAGGCTGTATATTCATATACAGACTATATTAAATCTGAACAAGAATACCAAGAAAGTGAAAAATTTAATAAAGACAAACAATATTGGAAAGAAAAATTTGTTACAATACCAGATGTTGCAATAATACCAGGTAGTAAAAAGGAAAATGTTGATAGAACTAATCCAAAAGGAGAAAGAAATCAATATGAGATAGAAAAAGAGAATGTAGAAAAAATAAAGGAATATTGTAAAAAATATAAAATTTCATTATACAATTTCTTTATGGCTGTTTATGCAATATATATTGGGGAAATAACGAATTTAGATGAATTTGTTATTGGAACACCAATTTTAAATAGAACTAATTTCAAAGAAAAACACACTGCAGGTATGTTTATAAATATGGCACCATTCAAAATAAATATTGATGAGGAATTAGATTTTAAGGAATTTATAAAAAATATAGCAAGAGATTCACTAGGAATGTTAAAACATCAAAAATATTCATATCAATATTTATTAGAAGAACTAAGAAAACAAGATAGAAATATTCCAAGCTTGTATAATATTTTGCTGTCATATCAAATAACAAATACAAAGCAAAATAATGGAAATGTAGAATATGAAACAGATTGGATATTTAATGGATGTTGTGCAGAAGATATAGATATACAAATATTTGATTTAAATGATACAGGTGCGTTAAATATTTCATATGATTACAAAACAAGTATTTATAATCAAAAAGATATAGAAAAAATGCATACCAGAATATTAAATATTATGTTACAAGTAATTCAAAAAGATGATATTAAATTAAAAGAAATAGAAGTAATTACGCCACAGGAAAAAGAAAAGGTTTTAGTTGAGTTTAATAAAACAGATTTACAATATGATAAAAATAAACCATTTGCAAAATATTTTGAGGAACAAGCTCAAAATACGCCAGATGGAATAGCGATAGTATTTGAAAATAATAAAATCACATATAAGGAATTAAATGAAAAGGCAAATAGTCTAGCACATGTATTAAGAGATAATGGAGTAACAAATAATACTATAATAGGAATATTAGAAAAGCGTTCACCAGAAGTGCTTATATCAATGCTTGCAGTATTAAAAGCAGGAGGATGCTATATTCCTATAGCTACAGATTATCCAAATGAGAGAATAGAATATATGTTGCGAGACAGTGATGCAAGTATTTTACTTACAAGTGAAGGAAATAGAATTCATACAAATAAAAAGATTATAAATATAAAGGATGAGAAAATATACCAAGAAAATAAGGAAAATATAGAAAACATATCTCAACCAGATGATTTATCATATTTTATATATACATCAGGATCAACTGGAACTCCCAAAGGAGTCATGTTAAAACAACGAAATTTAAGCAATTTTTATAATTCAATGAAAACAATGATAGAATTTTTAAGGGACAGAGAGAACTATAAAATGCTTTCTATTACAACAATATCTTTTGATATATTTGCATTTGAGACACTAATGTCATTAACGAGAGGACTAACTGTATATTTAACAAATGAAAATGAACAAAAAATGACAAGTGAAATAGAAAGAATTATAAAAGAAAATAAAATAGAAATTATGCAAACAACACCATCTGTAATGAAATTTCATATAGAAAATATAAAAAATAAAAGCAGTTTAAAAAGTCTGAAATATATTATGCTAGCAGGTGAACCATTACCAAAGCAACTTGTAGAAAGAATAAAGGGTATTATTCCAAAAGTAACAATATATAATGGGTATGGACCATCTGAAACTACTATATTTTCAGCCATTGCAGATGTTACTAATCAGACAACAATTACTATAGGAAAGCCTATAAATAATACACAAATATATATATTAAATAAAAATAAAAAATTAATGCCACAAGGAATGATTGGAGAAATTTATATATCTGGAGATGGCGTAGGAAAAGGATATATGAATAAAGAAGAACAGACAAAAGTAAACTTCATTCAGGATATTTTTGATAGTTCAAAAATAATGTACAAAGTAGGAGATTTAGGTGCATTTAATGAAAATGGAGAAATAACTTGTTGTGGAAGAATTGATAATCAAGTAAAAATAAGAGGATTAAGAATTGAACTTGCGGAAATAGAAAGGCAAATGCAATCAATTTATAATATAGCGGATTGTGTTGTTGTAAAAAAAGTTGTAAATGATAAAGACACATTATGTGCATATTATGTGGAAAACGGACCTGTAAATAAATCTGTTTTACAAACAATATTACATTCAAAATTACCAGAATATATGATACCACAATATTTTGTAAAACTTGATAAAATACCACATACACCAAATGGAAAAATTGATAGACTAGAATTACCAGAACCTAACTTGGAAGAAAGTGAAAACGAGTTTGTAAAACCTAGAAACGAAATAGACAGAAAATTAGCAAGAAGAATTAAAAAGATGTTGCAAATAGACAAAGTTAGCATAAATGATACATTACTTCAACTTGGTGGGGATTCACTTACGGCAATAACTTTATCAACTAAAATAGTCTCAGAATATAATGTGCAAATAAATATAAAAGATATATTATCAAACTATACGATAAAAGACATATCAGATTATATTGAGAAAAATAAGTCAAAAGATGTATCAAATGTAAAAATAGAAAAAGCACCAGCACAAGAAACATATCCATTATCATCAGCACAAAAAAGAATATATTATAATTCAAAAATGATAGGTGAAAATAATGTCGTTTATAATACACCAGGTGGAATTATAATTGATGAAATTTTAAATATTAAAAAAATTAAAGAAGTATTTTCTAAAATAACTAAAAGACATGAAATTTTAAGAACAAAACTTGAAGTACAAGATGGAGAAATAGTGCAAAGGGTATATGATAATATCGAGTTTGACATACCAGTTTACTATAATACACAAGAGGAAATAACAGACATACTTAAAAAATTCACTAAGCCTTTTAGATTAGAAGATGAAATATTGTTTAGAGTAGAAGTTCATTATATTGATGAAAAAAGTACAATATTATTAGTAGATGCACATCATATGATTATGGATGGAATATCACTAAATAACTTGATTATAGAGTTTAATAGATTATATAATGGTTCAGATTTAAAGAATTTACCAATACAATATAAGGATTATTCTGTTTGGGAGAATAAGCATAATCAAAGTAAAGAAATATTACCAAGTGAAAATTATTGGGTGAAAAAATTGAAAGATTGTAAATTCACTCCTACAAACTTACCTTATGATTATAAACTTTTAGCCAATAGAAGCTATAACGGTAACAAGATAATTAATGTTATTGATGAAAAGAAATTTAGAAAAATAGAAAGATATGCAAAAAAGATAGGTGCATCACCATATATGCTATTTGTATCAGCACTTTTGATATTACTATATAAATACACAGGCCAAAATGAGATAATTTTAGGTAGCCCTATAGCAAACAGAAATAGAAATGAAACTAAAAGAATGATAGGCATGTTTGTAAATAATATTGTAATTAGAGGGAATATAAATGGAAATGAAACATATGAAGAATTTTTAGAGAAGATAAAAGAGCAATTGCTAAATGATTTATCATATCAACCATATCCTTTTGATATGCTTATAAAAAAATTAGGAGTAAAAACTGATAATTCAAGAAACCCGCTATTTGACGTGATGTTTACATATCAAAATAAAGAAGAAAATATGGTAAAGTTAAATGGCAAAAATATAAATGTTTTAGAATTATATAATAATATAGCGAAGTTTAATTTATCAATTGAGATAAAACCAAAAACACATACTATAAATATAGAATATTGTAGTGATTTATTTAAAAAAGACACAATTATAAATTTCTTTGAACATTATATGTATGTAATAGAACAGATATTAAATAACAATGAGATTAAGATAGATGATATAAATATAATAACAGAAAAAGAAAATAAGTTGTTGAAAAAATTCAATGAGACAGATGGAGAAATAAATAATGATACAACAGCATATTTGATTGAAAAACAGGTTGATGAAAATCCAAATAATATTGCGGTTATATGTGAAGACAAAAAAATAACATATAAAGAATTAGACGAAAAGGCAAATAGTTTAGCAAACCATCTTATAGAAAAAGGAATAAAAAGAAATGACATTGTTTGTATAATGACAAATAGGTCAATAGAAACAATTGTTGCAATGTATGCGATACTTAAAGCTGGTGGGGCATTTTTAAACATAGACCCAACATATCCATTAGACAGAACCAAACATTATATTGAAAATAGTAAATCACAATATGTGTTAACACAAAGAGAATTAAAAGATAGAGTTAAAGAGATTCCTAATTGTATAGAAATTGATTTAGATAATGAACTATACAATAAAAACTCAAGCAGACCAAATGTAGATATAAAAATGGAAGACTTATCTTATATTATATATACATCAGGTTCAACAGGAATTCCAAAAGGAGTAATGTTAAATCAAGTAGGATTAGCAAATATGTCTAAAGCAATGACAAAAGCATTAGATTATTTACATGATGGCAAGATTCATACACTATTATCAGTAACATCAACACCATTTGATATATTTGTATATGAAATAATTGTTTCATTAACACATGGACAAAAAATAGTTATGGCAAATAATGCTGAACATAGAAATCCTACATTACTTGAAAACCTGATGGAAAAATACAATACAGATGTCATGACAGTAACACCAAGTTTAATGAAAATAATATATGATAATAAAAGAGAAGATTCACCATTGAAATTAGTGAAAAATATGGTTTTTGGTGGAGAGCCATTACCAGAAAAATTTGTTAAAGATTTAAAAGCACTAGCAGATGATATAACAGTATTTAATATTTATGGACCAAGTGAAATAACAATTTTATCAAATGTTCAAAACTTAAATGGAGAAACAGAAATTACAACAGGTCCACCAATAATGAATACACAAATACATATATTAGATAAAAATATGAAAAGAGTTCCAATTGGAGTTGTGGGAGAGATTTATATCTCTGGAATACAAGTTGGAGAAGGATATTTAGGTAATCCAGAATTAACTCAAGAGAAATTTTTACCCAATAAATATGGTAAAGGAAAAATGTATAAAACAGGTGATATTGGTAGATGGACATTTGATGGAAAAGTTCAATGCTTAGGAAGAATTGATAATCAAGTAAAATTAAGAGGTTTAAGAATTGAACTTGGAGAGATTGAAAATAAAATGGAAGAATATCCAGGTGTATCATCAGCCGTTGTAAATAAAGTTACAATTGATAATAAAGATTCTCTATGTGGGTATTATGTTACAGACGATACGATTGATGTAACAGAAACTGAGATAAAAGCATTTTTGAAAAAATATTTACCGCAATATATGGTTCCAACTTATATTGTACATTTAAAGAAAATGCCTTATTCAATAAATAGAAAAATAGATAGAAAAGCATTACCGATGCCAGAAATCAAAGAAAGAGAATTTAAAGAAGAAAATCCAGATGATTTTGCCACAGATGAATTAAAATTGTTACAAATATGGAAAAATATTTTACACATAAATAAAATATCTTTATATGATAATTTCTTTGATATAGGAGGAGATTCAATTTCAGCAATAAAAATGCAAATAGAAGCATTAAAGTATGATTTTGATTTTGAATATTCTGATATATTTAAATATCCAACAATAAAAGAATTAGCGAATATGAGAAGTAAACACAAAGAATTAAAAAAAGATATATCAAAATATGACTATACTGAGATTAATAAAATCTTATCAAAAAATACAATATCAAATATTTCAACAATAAAGAAATATAATGTTAATAATATTCTTTTGATAGGAGGCACAGGATATTTAGGAGTACATGTATTAGATAAATTTTTAAAAGAAGAAAATGGAAAAATATATTGCTTAATTAGAAGAAAAGATGATGAAGAACCATTAGCTAGATTGAAACAAAAAATTGTATTTTATTTTGGAAATGAGTATTATGAGAAATATCAAGATAGAATACAAATAATAGAGGGAGATATTGTTAAGGAAAATCTTGCAATATCTGAAAAAGACAAAGATGTACTTAAAAATGAGGTTACAACAGTAGTAAATGCAGGTGCACTAGTAAAACATTTTGGTACAGCAAAATTATTTAATGATATAAATGTTTTAGGAACTCAAAATGTTGTTGACTTTTGCAAAACGTTAGGAAAAAGACTAATACATATTTCAACAATAAGTGTATCTGGTAATGGAGAAAAAGAAGAAACTATAGAAGAAACAAAGGAAAACATAAACAACAAAAAGCTATTTAGAGAAAATACTTTGTATATTGGACAAAACTTAGAGGGAGTATATACAACAACAAAATACCAAGCAGAAATAATTGTATTAAAAGCAATTGAGGATGGACTTGATGCACAGATTTTAAGAATGGGCAATATTACAAATAGATATAGTGATGGGGTATTTCAACAAAATGTTGAGGAAAATGCATTTGCAAAAAGGTTAAAATCATTTATAGAATTGGGTGTAATTCCTGAATATTTATTACAGCATTCTGTTGAACTGGGACCTGTAGATTTATGTGCAGAAGCGGTTATCAAAATATTACAATATAATAGTGAATGTAATGTTTTTCATATATATAATCCGAAATTATTACCAATAAAATTATTTATTAATACTTTAAATGAGATAGGAATTAATATTAAAGGTATTAATGAAGATGAAATGACAAAAAAATTAATAGAAACTTTAAATGATGACTTTAAAAAAGAAATTTTATCTGGTATAATACATGATATTAGTAAAAATAAAAAATTAATATATACATCAAATGTAAAAATCGATTGTGAATTTACAGAAAAATATTTAGAAAAAATAGGATTTTTCTGGAAAGATATTGATAAAGAGTATATATTAAAATATATGAACTATTTTAAAAAAATAGGATTTATACAATAGGAATAATAATTTCCTAAAGAAAAACTATATTTTAATCAAAGGGAGAAATATATGGAATTAGTAAACACAGAATTTGTATTATTAGTAATATCTACACTTTCAATAATATTATTAATATTTAATATTACTAGAAAAAGACCATTATCACAATTACAATATGCATTTACATCACTTTTAGTAAATATTTTGATTATAAGCGTTGGCGTAATTTCGCAGCTAGTTTGTACTACAGTTGGGAATGTCGGGCCAATTATATTTGAAAATTTTATATACATAGGAACATGTTTATTGCCAGTGTCATTGTTCTTTGTTGCAATAATATTTAAAAATACGAAAATAAGATTTAAAAAACGATATTTGCTATTATTTGTAATACCATTGCTGACACTTGCAATACTTTACACAAATAAATATCATCATTTATTTTATAAAATGTATTCTTCAAACTTAAATGAAATGATATATGGACCATATTTCTATGTACATACAATCTATACTTATGGATTACTTCTAATAAGTATGGGGATAATGATAAATTCATCATTCAAAAATTCGGGTGCATTTTCAAAACAAACTGTGTTAATAGTAATTGGAACGGCATTTCCAATATTAATTAATGTTTTGGGCACACTTAAAATATATGATATGAATGTATGTTTTACACCAATAAGTTTTTCAATAGCGACGATATTCTACACATTTGCAATATTAAAATTTAACTTTTTGAAAATCACACCAATTGCATTACAAAAAATAGTTGATAGAATATCAGATGGATATGTTGTTCTTGATGAAAGCAATACAGTTATTGATTTTAACAAAACATTTTTGGACATTTTTAAATTAAGCCCTGAAGAAATCAGAAGTGAAAACTTTATTAAATTTTTGCAAAAGAAAAATATGAATAAAAGGACAGTATCTAAAATAGAAAAAGAACTTAAAAGAGCAAATGAGGCAGAAGTAACAATAACATTTGAACAACATTTTTCATATATAAAGAAATATTTTAAAATTGAAATAACACCAATAAATATAGATAATACATCATTGGGAACAATATTTTTATTAAAAGATATTACACAACATAAACAAGATATGGAAACAATAAGGAATAATCAAGATGTATTAATGGAAAGAGAGCGATTGGCTTCTTTAGGACAATTAATAGGTGGAATAGCACATAATTTAAAAACGCCGATAATGTCAATTGCAGGAGCGACAGAAGCTTTGGAGGAATTAATAAAAGAATATGACGAATCAATTGATGATCCATTAGTAAATTCACAAGACCATCATGATATAGCAAAAGATATGGAAAGTTGGATACCAAAAATAAGAACACATATAGAATATATGTCAGATATCATAACAACAGTAAAAGGACAGGCGGTTGCACTATCAAATGATAAGACAATGTCATTCACAATTGGAGAATTAATTAAAAGAGTAAATATTTTAATGAAACATGAATTAAAAAATGCATATATATATTTAAATATTCTTATGAAAACAGATGAGAATTTAGTGCTAAAAGGTGATGTTAATGCATTAGTCCAAGTTTTAAATAATATGATAACAAATGCAATACAAGCATATAATGGTGTTCGTGATAAAAATATTGAACTTGAAGTAAATAAAAAAGGAAATGATATAATAATATCATTAACAGATTATGCTGGAGGACTTCCAAAAGAGGTTCAAGATAAATTATTTAAAGAAATGGTTACAACAAAAGGAAAAAATGGAACGGGTCTAGGGTTGTATATGTCATATTCTAATATAAGAGCAAGATTTGGCGGAGATATAACATATAGAACCGAAGAAGGAAAAGGAACAACTTTCAGTATAATAATTCCAACAAATAAATTATAAAAATCAGGTAAGTTTGTACAAGCTTACCTGAATTAATAATAATGATAAGTAGAAAGGAATGGTAGTAATATGTGTTTTATAGTAGCAGTAGATGGACCAGCTGGTAGTGGAAAGGGTACAGTAACAAAAAGAATTGAAAAAGAATTAGGTTTAGTTAATTTAGATACAGGTGCAACTTATAGATGTGTTGCTTTAGATGCAATAAGACATGGGTTCAAAGCAGAAGATGAAGAGAAAATAATAAAAATGCTAAATGGTATAAACATCAAAATAGAAAAAAAGGATGGAAAGGATGTAATATTTCTTAATGGTGAAGATGTTAGTAAAGAAATACGTGATTTACCTGTAACTAAAATGGTTTCACAAATATCATCAATAATTCCTGTAAGAGAAAAACTAATTGAAATTCAAAGAGGTTTGGCAAAGGGAAAAAATGTTATTGCAGAGGGCAGAGATATTGGAACCGTAGTATTTCCAGATGCAAACTTAAAAATTTATTTAGATGCAAATGAGAAAATTAGAGCTGAAAGAAGATATAAGGAATATCTTGAAAATGGAGTAAGTACAACTTATGAAGAAGTTTTAGAAAGTATAAAAACAAGAGATATGAATGATAAAAATAAAAAGTTTGGAGCATTGAAAAAAGCAGATGATGCAATAGTTGTAGATACTTCAAATAAAACAATTGATGAAGTTACAGAAGAAGTAAAAGGATTAATTAAACAAAAAATGATATAAATTACTTAAATAAATAAATTTAGAAAAGTTAAGACAATTGTTGAAAAGATTGCTTTAAATGAAAGTTTTGCACTACGTTTAATAAAGACTTCTGTATCAGTAAGTCTATTTTCACCAATTATAGTTAATGCAACACATGGTTCATCAATTTCACGATATTCAATCAATGAAATAGGAGTAGCACTTTGGTTTATAGAAAAATCAGTGCTATTTATTTTTTGTGAGCTATAAATATTATTATCAAAATAATCTAATTTCCCAAAAACTAGGCTAAGCATTTTAAAATCCTTTCTTAATTTACAAAAATGTTTATAAATATTCAATTTTAGTATATCAAGCCAGATTAGAAAAAGCAAATAAAATGTTAAAATGTCATAAAAAAGAAATATTTGTAACAATAATGTAATAAAATAAAAATTTTGTAAAAAGCTTGATTTTTATTGTATTAATTAATATAATAACAATATCTAATATAAGGGGTGGTATGATGAGAAAGGCACTTCAGAATCAACTAAAAGGAACAAAAGAAGAGAAGTATAAAATTATAGCAGTAGATGATGAAGCAGGAATAATTGATTCATTATCTGTATTTTTAAGAAAAACGAACTATGAATATGTAGGAGTAACAGATCCTGTTGAGGCCATTGAAAGAGTAAAAAAAGAACATTTTGATTTAATGTTATTAGACTTTATGATGACACCATTGCATGGTGATGAAGTCGTAGAAGAAATTAGAAAATTTAATAAAGAATTATATATATTGTTGCTAACAGGTCATAAAGATTTAGCACCACCATTAGAAACAATAAAAAGACTTGATATACAAGGTTACTGTGAAAAAAGTGATAAATTTGATCAGCTATTATTGTTAATTGAGTCTGGAATAAAATCAATAAAACAAATGCAGGAAATAAAAAGAATAAATGCTGAGCTTGAAGAAACAAATGAAAAATTAGAACAAGCTTATTTAGATAGTGTTGAAACATTAAGATATACTGTAGAAGCAAAAGACCCATATACAAGAGGTCATTCTGATAGAGTATCTGAATTTTCTGTATTGATTGGAAAAAAATTAGGGCTACCAGAAGAGCAATTAAAAATATTACGAATTGGTGGATTATTCCATGATATTGGCAAAATAGGAATACCGGATAATATTTTACAAAAAGAGTCAAAACTAACAGATGATGAATATTCAGAAATAAAAAATCATCCATCAATTGGTGTACATATTTTGGGTTCAGCAGAAATATTTAAAGATATAATACCAATAGTAAAACATCATCATGAAAGATATGATGGTAGAGGTTATCCATCAGGTTTAAAAGGAGAGGAAATACCTTATATTGCAAGAATTGCAGCAGTTGCAGATACTTTTGATGCAATGACAAGTAAAAGAAGTTATAGAGATGCATTAGATTTGCAAGTTGTAAAAGATGAGATAAAAAGATGTGAAGGCACACAGTTTGACCCAGAAATAGCTGAAGTATTTTTGGAGATATTAAACAATGAATATGAAAGTATTAAAGAAATACAAGATAAATATATAAAATAAAAATGCAAATTTTGGAGAGCTTAAGTGTCAAAGAGCTTTAAGCTCTTTAAAATTGTAATTATTAATATGAAAGGAAAAAAATGGAAAAGATAATAAACCAAATAGCTAGTGAGCTAAATGTTAAAAATACACAAGTTGAAAACGCAGTAAAGCTAATAGATGAGGGAAATACAATTCCGTTTATTGCACGTTATAGAAAAGAAGTTACAGGAGGATTAAGTGACGAAATATTAAGAACATTAGGAGAAAGATTAACATATCTTAGAAACTTAGAAACAAGAAAAGGAGAAGTAATAAAATCAATAGATGAGCAAGGAAAGCTTACTGATGAACTAACAGTAGCAATAGCATCAGCTGAAACACTTGCAGAGGTTGAAGATTTATACAGACCTTATAAACAAAAGAAAAAAACAAGAGCAACAGTCGCAAAAGCAAAAGGATTAGAACCTCTTGCAAATATAATTTTTGAACAAAAAGAGAAAAAAGATATAAATGAAATTGCTTCAGAATTTATTAGTGAGGAAAAAGGTGTAACTACTGCGGAAGAAGCCATTCAGGGGGCTTTAGATATAATTGCTGAGAATATTTCAGATAATGCACAATATAGAAAATATATTAAAAAAGTATGTTATAGAGAAGGCCTTATCTCAACAAAAGCAGCGAAACCAGATGAAAAATCCAACTATGAAATGTATTATGATTTTGAAGAATTAGTTTGCAAACTACCAAGTCACAGAATATTGGCTATTAATAGAGGAGAAAGTGAAGGAGTTTTAAAAGTTTCAATCACAAAACCAGAAGATAAAATAATTTATTATATGGAAAGAGATATTGTAAAAGAAAAAACTCAATTCACAGAAATGTTGAAAACAACAATATTAGATGCATTTAAGAGACTAATAGAACCATCTATAGATAGAGAAATTCGTTCTGACTTAACAGAAAAAGCAGAAGAAAAAGCAATAAAAGTATTTGGACAAAATGCAAAACAACTATTACTTGGAGCACCAATTAAAGGAAAAACAGTAATGGGATTTGACCCAGCATATAGAACAGGTTGCAAGATTGCTGTAATAGATGAAACAGGTAAAGTTTTAGACACAGCAACAGTATATCCAACAGCACCACAAAATGATGAAGAAGGCGCCAAAAAGGTCTTATTAAATTTAATTGAAAAAGACCATATAGATATGATTGCAATAGGAAATGGTACAGCATCACGTGAATCAGAAAAGTTTGTTTCTGATATGATAAAAGAAGTAAATCATGATATTTGTTATGTAATAGTCAGTGAAGCAGGAGCATCCGTATATTCAGCATCAAAATTAGCAACAGAAGAATATCCAGATATAAATGTATCAATAAGAGGAGCAATTTCAATTGCCCGTAGATTACAAGATCCACTTGCTGAACTTGTGAAAATTGACCCAAAGGCAATTGGAGTAGGTCAATACCAACATGATGTTAATCAAAAAAAACTTTCAGAAAGTTTAACAGGTGTTGTAGAAGATAGTGTTAATAAAGTTGGTGTTGATGTAAACACAGCAACTCCTTCATTACTTTCTTATGTATCAGGCATTAACAATACAATTGCAAAAAATATTGTAAGATATAGAGATGAAAATGGAAAATTAAAAGAAAGAAAAGAGCTTCTAAAAGTTCCAAAGCTTGGAAAAGTTGCATATGAACAATGCGCAGGATTTATAAGAATTCCAGATGGAACAAACCCATTAGAAAATACAGCAGTTCATCCAGAGAGCTATGAACAAACTGAAAAATTATTATCCAAAATAGGCTTTACTAAAGCAGATTTAAAAGATAAAGAAAAATTAAATGAGCTAAGAGAAAAACTAAAAACTATTGATATATCTTTAATATCAAAAGAACTTGATATTGGAGAAATGACACTTACTGATATCATTTCAGAGTTGTCAAAACCAGGACGTGACCCTAGAGATGATATGCCAAAACCAATTTTACGTAATGATGTCTTGAAATTCGAAGATTTAACAGAAGGTATGGTTCTTACAGGAACAGTACGTAATGTTATAGACTTTGGGGCATTTGTAGATATTGGAGTAAAATATGATGGACTTGTTCACATATCAGAAATGAGTAACTCATATATAAAATCTCCATCTGACTTTGTTTCAGTTGGTGATATTGTAAAAGTTAAAGTAATAAAAATAGACCTTGAACGTAAAAAAGTAGGCTTATCTATGAAAATATAAATGGAAAAAATAACAAAAAAGCTTTTAAATTATGTAAATCTGTGATATAATAAACAAGATGGCGACATTTGTCGTATCTTGTTTATTGTGATTTGGTACACAAAATCATATTAAACAATTAGCAATTCCCCAAATTTAATTAAAAGAAAGGAAGAAACAAAATGAGTAAGAAACAACGGGAGAAGAAGTACAACACACTAATGTTGAGAACCTTGGCAGAGGAACTTAACAAGATTCGTCGCCCTATCGGGGAGGATAAAGCCCTGGTACCGATCAAAGTGGAGGACATTTATCTTCTTGAAAAGGCAATCTATATGATGCCCAAAAAGGAGCGAGAAGCACTGGAAAAAATGTACGGACTCATCGAGGGAACTATTCCCAAGGGAAAGTTATGGAGAAAGGGGCACAACAATGAAAAAGACATTGCCCTGAGAAATCAGGCAGTCAAGACATATGATGCAATGAGAAGTCTCTTGAGCTTAGACATGCTCTATGTCTATGACAAGTGCTTCCAAGCACTGGTTGCAAGCATTGTGACCAAAATGGACAAGCCAGATAACATGTCTGACATGGAGGCCATAAAGTACCTCTTGTTGTTCTTCGTTTTCATGATGGGAGGTCCCAACATGATTTATGAGGAAGAGGCTCGTTCTACTGGTTGGAATGAGGAGAACATCGGCAACTACGACCTGTATACACTGCTTCAGGCTACATGGGAGAGCTCAATTAGCTTGATGCCTGAGAAGAACATCAACATGAACCTCTTAAAAGAGGTAATCGGGATGTTTGACATCTCTGATATCGTTTCTATGAAGCGATATGTTGGCTTACCTATTGGCAAGCAGAATATCAGTGTATCATGGATTGAGCTGCAAACATTTGCACAGATTCGAAAGTTCAAGGAAAAACTCTTCTCTCAGGGAGAGTGGGTGACAACTGAAAAGTTGATCTACACTCAACGCACTACTAAGATGAACCTTACACCATTCTCTGATGCGATGAAGTATCTGAGAAACAGTGATACTGAAAAGTATCGAGAGGAAGAAAGAACTACGGAGATCGAACTGACTACCGGCAAAAAAGAGCTGGTATTCTATAAAATCGGTGCCTTGAAGTTCACTGACCCATATGAAATGCTTTCTCTGTACCTTTGCAGAAGAGCACTGAAAGCCTAACTCATTTACCCCAGCAAGTAATTCTTGCTGGGGTTTTCAAAATATTCATATGCTGACTTTTTAAAAATGAAAAAATATCAAAAACTTTAACAATTTATTTTTTTGTGTTATAATACAAATGATTAAAAAACAAAAAAATGTAAACACTAAGAAAAAAGATTGTGAAAGGAATGTGATTTAAGATGGATTTTGAACAATGGAAAGGCTTTGAAAAAGGCGAGTGGAAAAGACAAATAGATGTAAGAAACTTTATACAAAAAAATTATACACCATATGAAGGTGATTCAAGTTTCTTAGCAGGAACAACAGAAAAAACAAAAAAATTATGGGATGAAGTTTTAGAATTATATAAAAAAGAACATGATTCACAAGGCGGAGTATTAGATATTGATACAAAAACTGTATCAACAGTATCAGCACACGAAGCAGGATATATAGACAAAGATTTAGAAGAAATAGTTGGGTTACAAACAGATGCACCATTAAAAAGAGCAATTATGCCATTTGGTGGAATTAGAATTGTGGAAAAATCATGTGAGGCATATGGAAGAGAAGTAGACCCAGAAACAGATAGAATATTCCATACAATTAGAAAAACTCATAATGATGGAGTATTTGATGTATATACACCAGATATAAGAGCAGCAAGAAGTTCACACTTAATTACAGGACTTCCAGATGGATATGGAAGAGGAAGAATTATAGGTGACTACAGAAGAGTTGCACTATATGGTGTTGACAGCTTAATTGCAGAGAAGAAAGAAGAATTGGAAATATTAGATGTTGATGATTTTTCAGAAAAAGTTATTAGAGAAAGAGAAGAAATTGCGGAACAAATAAAAGCACTTAATGAACTAAAAGCAATGGCATCAAAATATGGATATGATATTTCAAGACCTGCAGGAAATGCAAAAGAGGCAATTCAATGGTTATACTTCGGATATTTAGGTGCTGTAAAAGATCAAAATGGTGCTGCAATGAGTATAGGTAGAACATCAACATTTTTAGATATATATATTGAAAGAGATTTTAAAAATGGAACATTAACAGAAGAACAAGCACAAGAATTGATGGACCATTTTGTAATGAAATTGAGACTAGTAAGATTTTTAAGAACACCAGAATATAATGAATTATTTAGTGGAGACCCAGTATGGGTAACAGAAAGCATTGGTGGAATGGGAATAGATGGCAGAACATTAGTTACTAAAAATTCATTTAGAGTATTACACACATTAGAAAACTTAGGACCAGCTCCAGAACCAAACTTAACAGTATTGTGGTCAACAAGACTACCAGAAGGTTTCAAAAAATATACTGCAAAATTATCAATAAAAACATCTTCAATTCAATATGAAAATGATGATGTTATGAGAGCAACATTAGGAGATGACTATGGAATAGCATGTTGTGTATCACCTATGAAAATAGGAAAACAAATGCAATTCTTTGGAGCTAGAGCAAACTTAGCAAAAACATTATTATATGCAATAAATGGTGGTAGAGATGAAAAAACAGGAAAACAAGTTACTCCAAGATTTGAACCAATCACATCAGAATACTTAAATTATGATGAAGTAATTTATAAATTTGACCAAATGATGGATTATGTTGCAAAAATATATATAAAAGCATTAAATGCAATACATTATATGCATGATAAATATTCTTATGAAGCAATAGAAATGGCTTTACATGATAAAGACATAATAAGAACAATGGCATGTGGTGTTGCAGGATTATCAGTAGTTGCAGACTCACTTTCTGCAATAAAATATGCAAAAGTAAAAGTAATCAGAGATGAAACAGGTCTAGCAGTTGATTATCAGGTAGAAGGAGAATATCCTCAATTCGGAAATAATGATGACAGAGTTGACCAAATAGCAGTTGATGTTGTAAGAAAATTCTTAAATAAACTAAAAAAACATCCAACATACAGAAATTCAAAACACACATTATCAATTTTAACAATAACATCAAATGTTGTATATGGAAAAGCAACAGGAAATACACCAGACGGAAGAAGAGCAGGAGCACCATTTGGACCAGGTGCAAACCCATTACATGGTAGAGATGTTAATGGAGCATTAGCAGTAATGAACTCAATTGCAAAATTACCATTTGAAGATTCAGAAGACGGAATATCATTTACATTTGCAATTACACCAGCAACATTAGGACAAGATGAACAAACAAAAGTAAGTAACTTGGTAAGCATGTTAGATGGATATTTTGCACAAACTGGACATCATATAAATGTAAATGTATTTGATAGAGCATTATTAGAAGATGCTATGGAACATCCAGAAAAATACCCCCAACTAACAATAAGGGTTTCAGGATATGCTGTACATTTCACAAAACTAACAAGAGAACAACAATTGGATGTTATAAATAGAACAATCCATGAGAGAATTTAAGGAATGATGTTAAATATGGAAAAAGATTTAAGATATTATGCAAAAGTTCATTCAATAGAAAGTTTTGGAACAGTTGACGGACCAGGAATAAGGTTTGTATTGTTTTTACAAGGTTGTCATCTTGAATGTAAATATTGCCATAATCGAGATACATGGGATATAAATGGTGGAGAATATAAATCAGTTGATGATATTATAGAAAAAATAAAAGACTATAAAAACTATATAATTCCATCAGGTGGAGGAGTCACAGTTACAGGTGGAGAGCCATTATTACAGGTAAAATTTCTTATAGAATTATTTAAAAGATTAAAAGAAGAAAAAATCAATACATGTATTGATACATCTGGAATGGTGGCACTTACTCCTGATGTGAAAGAAGTACTAACGTTAACAGATTTGGTTTTATTAGATATAAAGCATATAGATAACGAAAAAGCAAAACAATTAGTAGGCAGGTCTAATAAACTGGAACTTGAATTTGCAAAATATTTAAGTGAAAATAATATAAAAATGTGGATAAGACAAGTTTTGGTTCCTGGATATACAGATGATGAGGAAGATTTGATTAGACTACGAGAATTTTTGAAAACATTAAAAACAGTAGAAAAAGTGCAAATATTACCTTATCATAGTATGGGAAAATATAAATGGAAAAAACTTGGACTTGAATATCCACTAGAAAATGTTCGAGAAGCTACAGCTGAAGATGTAGAACGAGCAAAAAAGATATTAGGAATTTAAAAGCAGCACCACTCAACCAGCACTGCCAAAACAAGTCAACATAAAAGCGAAAATAAAAACATTTGACATATCTTCGCAATTGCGTTAATATAAATATATAAAAAGAATAAGAGCTTGTGCCTTATTCATGTATGTGGTTTTGAGATTTATCCTCTTTCGGATAAATCTTTATTTTTCTTTTTTTAGAACTGTATTTAAATATGTATTTATTTCTTGAACAAATATATATCAAAAATTTTTAAAACTTCAATTAACTTATGGTCCATTTTCAAGAAAATTTAAAAAAATGCTACTCTTTTTAAAGAAAGTATGATAAAATGTTCACAAATATTAAAAAATGAAAAATTTGAAAGGAATGTGAAAATATGGATTACACAAATTTAAAAGAAAAAATGCAAAAATCAATAAATGCTTATAGTGAGAAACTATCAGAAATAAGAGCAGGGAGAGCTAACCCAGCTATATTAAACAAGGTAAAAGTAGATTATTATGGAACACCAACACCAATAAACCAAGTAGCAGGAGTATCTGTCCCAGAAGCAAGATTAATAGTAATACAACCATGGGATGTTAGTATATTAAAAGATATAGAAAAAGCTATATTAGCATCTGATATTGGAATTAATCCAAATAATGATGGAAAGGTTATAAGACTAGCTTTCCCTGAATTAAATGAAGAGAGAAGAAAAGAAATAGTAAAAGAAATTAAGAAAATTGCAGAAGAAGCTAAAGTTGCTATAAGATCAATCAGAAGAGATGGAATTGATGAAGCAAAAGCAAAACAAAAAAATAGTGAAATAACAGAAGATGAATTAAAATCAGCAGAAGCAGAAATTCAAAAAATAACAGACAAAAATATAGAAGAAATAGATAAAATATTATCAAACAAAGAAAATGAAATAATGAGTGTATAAAAGAGGGATGAAATGAAGTTTAATGAAGAAAATATGCCACAACATATAGCTATAATAATGGATGGAAATAGAAGATGGGCAAGAGC
The DNA here is from genome assembly GCA_934184665.1 of uncultured Clostridia bacterium. GTDB lineage: Bacteria > Bacillota > Clostridia > TANB77 > CAG-508 > CAG-269. The sequence goes on from CAKPSX010000004.1 coordinate 32,468, forward strand.
AAAAGGAAAACCAGCAGCATTTGGACATAAAGAAGGAGCAAAAACATTAGAAAAAATAGTAAGATATGCAAACAAAATTGGACTAAAATATATAACTGTATATGCATTTTCTACAGAGAACTGGAAAAGAGCAGAAGAAGAAGTAAATGCTTTAATGGTACTATTACAAAGCTATCTGGATGATTATAGCAAAAGAGCAGACTCAGAGAATATTAAAGTAAAAATCTTAGGAGACATTACAGCATTATCACCAAAAATGCAAAAAAGTATAAAAGAATGTATGGAAAAAACAAAAGAAAATACAGGTGTTACATTTAATATTGCATTAAATTATGGTGGTAGAGATGAAATTGTCAAAGCAGTAAAAGCAATAGCAGAAAAGGTAAAAAATGATGAAATAGAATTAGAAAATATAAATGAAGAATTAATAACAAACAATTTATATACTAAAGGTCAGCCTGATCCAGATTTAGTAATAAGAACAAGTGGAGAGATACGTTTGAGCAATTTCTTGCCATGGCAAGTGGTATATTCAGAATTCATTTTTATAGAAAAAAATTGGCCAGATTTTAATGAAGAAGACTTAGATAATGCTATTATAGAATATCAAAGGAGGCATAGAAAGTTTGGCGCTAATTAAGCAAAGGAAGAAAGGAATGAAAAGACATGGACATAAAAAGAGTAGCCTCAGCACTATTAGGCTTTCCATTAGTAGTACTCATATTAACATTTGGTAACAAATATGTTGTAGACATATTTTTAATGGGAATAGCAATACTCGCAATGCAAGAATATTTTAATGCTGTTCAAAAAGAATGTAAGCCTGTAAGATGGCTAGGTTATTTATCATGTGTATTTATAGGTTTGATACATATAGTACCAGAAAACATACCAAGTGAAGCAACAAAATACATATTATTGTTATTAATTCCAACACTCATGTTACTGGCGTTTTCGCAAGTAATAATTACAAATATGAAAACAAACTTTAAGGATATTGCATATACGGTATTTGGAATATTATATATTGTAACATGTATATCATTTATAGCATTAATTAGAGGAATGGATAAAGGAGTAACAATTGTATGGTATGCAATAATAGCAGCATGGGGAACAGACACATTTGCATATTTAATAGGAAAAAAATTCGGAAAACATAAGTTAAGTCAAGTAAGCCCAAAGAAATCAGTAGAAGGCTGTATTGCAGGAACAGTAGGAGCAGTTTTAACAGCAATAATATATACACTAGCGATAAATAACATATATAATTTAGGAATTTCATATTTATATATAATAGTAGTAACAATAATACTAAGTTTGATTGGCCAAATAGGAGATTTTGCAGCATCAAGTATAAAAAGATATGTAAATGTGAAAGATTATAGTAATTTAATACCAGGACATGGTGGAATGTTAGACAGAATAGATAGTTTAATGTTTTTAGCACCATTTGCCTATATATTTTATACAATAGGAATTTTTTAATTTCACATTATACAAATAGATGTATTATAAGGGAGGAAGAATTGATTAACTTTATAATAAACACAATAAAAATATTATTTTTATTAGGATTTTTAGTGTTGATACATGAAGGCGGACACTTTATTATTGCAAAATTATGCAAAGTAAAAGTAAATGAATTTTCAATTGGATTCGGGAAAAAACTTTTACAGAGACAGGGTAAAGAAACGAAATATACACTTAGATTAATACCATTAGGTGGGTATGTTAGTATGGAAGGAGAGGATGAGGCTTCAGATAAAGAAGGCTCATTTTCAAAAGCAAGTCTTGGAAAAAGATTCGCCATAGTACTTGCAGGAGCAACCGTAAATATACTATTTGGACTAATTGTATATTTTATAATAATAACAACAATTGGGATTCAATTCTCAGATCCATCAAAAGATACTATATTAAACAGAATGTATTACGGTGCACAAGCAACAGGTACATTTATAGTGACAATAGCAGATAGCTTAAAAATGTTGTTCACAGGAGGAGTTGCAATAAATCAGATGGTAGGTATAGTTGGAATATCTGAAATCGTAGTAAAAACAAGTGGAATAATAAATTATATATATTTGATGGCAGTTATATCAGTTTCACTTGGAGTCACAAACTTATTACCAATACCAGCATTAGATGGAGGAAAAATAGTAATATTATTAATAGAAGCAATTAGAAAAAAACCTATGGCAATTGAGACAGAAGCAAAAATTCAATTAATAGGATTTTCTATATTAATCGGGCTAACAATGCTTGTAACATATAATGACATTGTAAGAATTTTTTAGTCGAAAAATTGAAAAAAGTTGGGTAATATGGTATTATTATATAGAGTTATAAGGAAAAGGAGCAATAAATTGGAAGAAATAATATATACAATAATAAAAGCAATAGCATTTATTATACCAGGAAGTATAGTGACAAATATTACCAGAAGAGTAATACCAAAGAGCGAAAAAGAATATAACGAAAAGATATTAGAATATTTTATATACAGCTTTTTGAATTTTTTCATATGGTCGATATTAATATTTAATATATATTCGAATATAGAAGTGTGGAAGCAACACTATATAGTATTGTGGATATTATGTTTTATAATTATATTTTTAAGCCCAACAATTATTGCAATTATAGTGATATTGATTTCTCAAAAAGATGTAATAAAAAAAATATGTATTCATTTTAATTTACCTTCAGTTGATGTTGAACCATCTGCATGGGATTTTAAATTTAAAGATATATCATCAGAATGGGTTATAGTCACATTAAAAAATGGAAAGATTGTACCAGGATATTTAGGAACATTATCATATATATCGCAAAATGAAAAAGAAAGGGATATATATATAAGCGAAGTATTTGAAATAGATAAAAATAAAAAATGGATAAAAAAGAAAAATACAGACGGAATATTGATAAAAGCAGATGAAATTAAATGTATTGAATTTTTTAAGGAGGGAAGTAAGGAGATTAAAAATGAAGAAAGAGAGTTATGAAGGAAGAAAAAGAAGATTAAGCATACCTAGAAGATCAAGCATAAGAAGAAGACTAGAAAAAAGGTTACCCCGTGGATATCGACCTAAAGGAAATGAAACTAGTACAGGAATAAACCCACCAAATAATAAAAACATAGAAAAAGGAATGTAATTAGATATTGTAAACAAAGAAGGCCATTCGTCTGAATGGCTTTTTGCGAAGCTCAGCATCTAGGTGGGAATAGTATTTAAAATAAATTTTAAAATAGTCATAAATTTCCTCTTTCATATAATCTTTTTATTTATAATAATTATTTTTTTTTAAAAGTCAAGAAAAAATGATAATAATTTATTCTTAGCTATTATATTTTAAGGCATTACTTTATTTGATATATTTCATTATGAATAAAAAATACATGAATTCTGACAAAAAAACAAACAGTAAATTGAATTTACTGTTTAAATATGGTCGAGGCGACAGGAATCGAACCTGCGACCTCATGGTCCCAAACCACGCGCGCTACCAACTGCGCTACGCCTCGATAAAAATCATATCCGACCAACGCTATATATAATAACACATTTAAAACATAATTTCAAGACTTTTTTATAAAAAAGTTGAAATACTATTGCAAAAAATTAAAATTGCAAGTATAATATAACATAGTTGTTGGATAAAGGCTATACAATTATAAGATTAATTATAATTATATAAATCTATATTATAGATAACAATACATGTACAGATTAGAAAAAATACAATGCCTACAACTAAAAATAAAATATGCGCCTGTAGTTTAGCTGGATAGAATGGCAGGCTACGAACTTGCAGACCGGGGGTTCGAGTCCCTCCAGGCGCACCAAATAATAAAACTCTGTAACACTGATAAAGCAGTGTTTTGCAGAGTTTTTACTTTTGTAATTAATTTAATAGTCATGCAGTAAGGTTTTTATAATTCAAATTCTCTTATATTGAAAAATGGCTTGTTTTATGATATAAAATATAAAAATAAATAGTAATTTAGCGAACAATTATTAGCAAGAAAACTTACGGAAAAGAGGGAGTATGCAAGATAAAAATATAGGATTTACAATAGGAAAATTTGCACCATTGCATAAAGGACATCAGCTGTTAATAGAAACAGCTTTAAAAGAAATGGATGAAATGTATGTAGTTATATATGATACTGATATTATAGATATTAATGTAAAACAAAGAGCTAATTGGATAAAACAACTATATCCAGATGTTCATATTATTTATGCATATAATAGTCCAAAAAAATATGGACTTGATGATGAAAGTGTAAAAATTCAAATGGAATATTTATCGGAATTAATAAAGGATATTCCTGTAACATATTTCTATAGTAGCGAGTTATATGGAGAAAAAGTCGCAAATTATCTAAACATAAGAAACAGAATTGTTGATTTAGAGAGAAAACAGATTCCAATTAGCTCAACAATGGTAAGAAAGAATTATGAAGAAAATTCAAAATATATTGAGAATTTTATATATTCAGATTTAAATAAAAGAACAAAATAGAGGTGATAAAATGTCAGAAATAACAAAAAAGGCTTTGGCGGCATCATTAAAAAAATTACTTTCAAAAAATGAATTATCTAAAATAACAATTTCAAATATTACAAATGACTGTGGTGTAAATAGACAAACTTTTTATTATCATTTTAAAGATGTATATGATTTATTGGAGTGGATATATTTAAACGAAGTAATTCAATCAATGGATGAAAAAGATATATATAATACATGGCAACAGGGACTTTTGTCTATTTTTGAATATATATTAGATAATAAAGAATTCGTAAAAAATACATATAATTCTGTTAGTAGAGAGTTCTTTTTAAGATTTATATATAAGCAAACAGCAGGCTTATTAATGAATATAATAGAAGAAAAATCAAAGAAACTAAAAGTTAAAGAAGAAGATAAAAAGTTTATAGCAAATTTCTATAAATATGGATTTGTTGGGATAGTCCAAGATTGGATTGAAAATGGAATGAAAGAAAATCCTAATGATATAATTGAAAAATTAAATAGTGTAATAGATGGTAGTTTTGAAAATGCATTAGAAAATTTAGACAAAACATATAAAATGTAAAAAAATTATACATATATTTTTCTTTGTTTATTGCCAAATTTTTAATATTATTTTTATAATATATCATAATAATAACGAAGGAGGAAATATTATGTATTATAGTAGTGGAAATTATGAAGCTTTTGCAAGACCTAAAAAGCCAAAAGATGTAGATAAAAAGTCTGCATATATTGTGGGCTCTGGACTAGCGGCATTAGCAGCAGCATGCTTTTTAGTTCGTGACGGACAAATGAAAGGTGAAAGAGTTCACATTTTAGAAAAAGAACCAATTCCTGGAGGAGCTTGTGATGGATATTTATATGATGGGTTAGGATATGTAATGCGTGGAGGTAGAGAAATGGATAACCACTTTGAATGTATGTGGGATTTATTCCGTTCTATACCATCAATAGAGACAGAAGGAGTAAGTGTATTAGATGAATATTATTGGTTAAATAAGGAAGATCCAAACTATTCATTAATGAGAGCTACAATAAACAGAGGTGAAGATGCTCATACAGATAAAAAGTTTGAACTATCAGATAAAGGCGCAATGGAAATAATGAAATTGTTTTTTACACCAGATGAAAAATTGTATGATAAAAAAATTACAGATTACTTTGATGATGAAGTTTTAAATTCAAATTTTTGGTTGTACTGGCGCACAATGTTTGCATTTGAAAATTGGCACAGTGCATTAGAAATGAAATTATATATAAAACGTTTTATACACCATGTTGGAGGATTACCAGACTTTACAGCGCTAAGATTTACAAAGTATAATCAATATGAATCAATGATACTTCCAATGGTGAAATATCTTGAAAGTTTTGGAGTTCAATTCCATTATGGAGTAAAAGTTGAAAATATTGAATTTGAAATTAAAGATGATAAAAAACTAGCCAAAAGAATAGTTATTCTTCGTGATGGAACAGAAGATCATATTGATTTATTAGAAGATGACTTAGTATTTATAACAAATGGAGGGTGTGTTGAAAATTCTTCATTAGGTAGTCAAAATGAGCCTGCACCATTTAATACAGAAATTAAACCAGGTGGAGGATGGGATATGTGGCGTAAAATTGCTGTACAAGATTCAGCTTTTGGAAATCCAGATAAATTCTGTTACGACCCAGAACAAAGCAATTGGATGAGTGCAACAGTAACAACTTTAGATAATCGTATTCCACCATATGTTCAAAAAATTTGTAAAAGAGATCCATTTACAGGAAAAGTTGTAACAGGGGGAATAGTTACAGTTAAAGATTCTAACTGGCTATTAAGTTGGACATTTAATAGACAACCTCAATTTAGAAGTCAACCAAAAGGCCAATTAGTAGGATGGATTTATGGGCTATTTAGTGATAAACCTGGAAATTATGTAAAAAAGGCAATGAGAGATTGTACGGGTAAAGAAATATGTATGGAATGGCTATATCATTTAGGAGTGCCAGAAAATCAAATTGAAGAGATGGCAGAAAATAGTGCAAATACAATTCCTTGTATGATGCCATATATTACAGCATTCTTTATGCCAAGAGCAGCAGGAGATAGACCATTAGTAGTTCCAGAAGGAAGTAAAAACTTTGCCTTTTTAGGTCAGTTTGCTGAAACAAAAAGAGATACAATATTTACAACAGAGTACTCAATCCGTACTGCAATGGAAGCGGTTTATACATTATTAGATATAGATCGTGGCGTACCAGAAGTTTGGGGTAGTGTGTATGACATTAGAGATTTATTAAATGCGACGGTTCAACTACAAGATGGAAAAAAGATTACAGACATGAACTTAGGATTAAAAGAGAAAATTGCACTAAAAGAAGTTATTAAAAAGATTGAAGGAACTGATATAGAAAAACTTTTAAAAGAGCATAATGTAATTTAATTGAATAAAAAGAAATATGACAAAAAAGTCAAAATTAATGGTATTGAATTTCTTTACCATTAATTTTGATATGATAGTTTAAAAATATAAATTAAAAGTATTTGAATTAAAAATAATAAGTAATAATAATTATAGTGAGTTCATAATAATAAAATAAAAAAGGAGAAGTAAAAATGGGAACAATAAAAAACAAAGCAATTGAAATAGCAATTAAACAAGGGTTTAATAAAGTAAAAGAGAACCCTGACGAAAATTTACCTAAAATGGTGGACATCGTCAAAAAATTCGATAAAGATGATATGTGGGCTAAACAATATGATTTTATGGATAAAGTGACAAAAGATGAAAATAATAATTGGAACCAATATATTAAAAATATATTGCAAGATGTTGATGATGATATAATAGAAAAATTTTTATGTAATTTTATTATAAATTCGGCCATAAATGGAATATCAAAAAATCATGAAATAAAAGAAAAAGAAAAATGTGGTGCTCCATGGGCGATAGTTATGGATCCTACTACAGCTTGCAATATGAAATGTACAGGTTGTTGGGCAGCTGATTATGGTAAGAGTTTAAACTTAGGTTATGATTTAATGGACAAAATTGTAACAGAAGGAAAAGAAATTGGTTGCTATTGGTATCTATTTACTGGAGGAGAACCATTAGTAAAAAAAGATGAGATATTAAAATTATGCCAAAAACACAATGATTGTATATTTGTAGCATTTACAAATGCTACTTTAATAGATGAAGATTTTGTGAAAAAAGTAAAAGAAGTTGGAAATTTATCTTTTTCTATAAGTGTTGAAGGAACAGAAGAAACAACAGATTCTAGAAGAGGAAAAGGTGCTTATCAAAAAGTAATGAAAGCAATGGATTTATTAAAAGAAAATAAAATTTTATTTGGATTTTCAACCTGTGCTACTTCATTAAATGCGGAATATATAATGAGTGAAAAATATTTTGATAAAATGATAGAAAAAGGATGTAAATATGGTTGGTTCTTTAATTATATGCCAGTAGGATGTGGAGCTGATACAAAACTTTTAACAACACCAGAACAGAGAGAAGAAATGTATTATAAATTGGCTGAATATAGAAAAACAAAGCCAATCTTCACAGTTGATTTTTGGAATGATGGAAGATTTGTTGGTGGTTGTATTGCAGGTGGAAAACACTACATGCATATTAATGCAAATGGAGACGTAGAACCATGTGTATTTATTCACTATTCAAATGCAAATATTAAGGATATGAGTTTATTAGAAACATTGAAACAACCTATATTCAAAGAATATCAAAAGAATCAACCATTCAGTGATAATCTATTAAGACCATGTCCATTATTAGATAATGAAGGGAAATTAGCAGAAATGGTATGTAGATGTGGTGCACATTCAACAGATTTAGCTCATCCTGAAAATGTAAATGATTTATGTAGCAAATGTCATGAGATATCAGGAGATTGGAAAGTTACAGCTGATAAATTATGGGAAGCAGAAGGACATGAGGTTCAGAAATAAAAATTAAAAGTTGATATTCCCCAAATGATAGATAGATACTTGACAATTCTACCAATTGGAAGTATACTAAAAGAGCTAAAAAAGAGAAAAAAGCAATGGAGGAATTGATATGTATAGAACACATAATTTGGGAGAATTAAACATAAAAAATGTCGGAGAAAAAGTAGAACTATCAGGATGGATACAAAAAATCCGTAATTTAGGTGGAATGATTTTTATAGACTTAAGAGACGAATTCGGAATAACACAAATAGTAATAAATGAAGAAACTCTACAAGAACAAGCAAAAGAGTTCACAACAGAAAGTTGTATCCACATATATGGAGAAGTTGTGGAAAGAAGTAGCAAAAATCCTAAAATGGCAACAGGAGAAATAGAAGTCGTAGCAAATAAATTAGAAATATTAGGCAAATGTAAAAATGTGTTACCATTTGAGATAAATACAGACCAAGATGTTAGAGAAGACTTAAGATTAGAATATAGATTTCTAGACTTAAGAAATAAAAAGTTACATGATTCAATTTTGCTACGTTCAAAAGTATTAAAAACTTTAAGAGATAAAATGGATGAACTTGGATTTACAGAAATACAAACACCAATACTTGCAAACTCATCACCAGAAGGAGCAAGAGACTATTTAGTACCAAGTAGATTAAATCCAGGAGAATTTTACGCACTACCACAAGCACCACAACAATTCAAACAATTATTGATGGTAAGTGGATTTAATAAATATTTTCAAATAGCACCATGTTTCAGAGATGAAGACCCTAGAGCTGATAGAGCACCAGGAGAATTTTATCAATTAGATTTTGAAATGAGTTTTGCAACACAAAATGATGTTTTAAGTGTAATGGAACAAGTTGTAACACATACATTCAAAAAACATACAACCTGGAAAGTAGATGAAGGTCCATTTGTGCGTATTCCATATAAAGAAGCAATGGAAAAATACGGCATAGATAAACCAGATTTAAGAAATCCACTAATAATACAAGATGTAACAGATGTATTTAAAAATGTAGAATTTAATGCATTTAAAGATAAAACAGTAAAAGCAATAGTAGTACCAAATGGTGCAGAACAAGGAAGAAAATTCTTTGATAAAATGACAGAGTTTGCTACAACAGATGAAGTTGGAGCCAAAGGTTTAGCATGGACTAAGTTTGAAAAAGACGGAACAGTTCAAGGTGGAATAGCTAAATTTATAACAGAAGAAGCAAAAGAAAAACTTGAAAATGAATTTGGAGTAAAAGCAGGAGATAGCATATTCTTTATAGCAGATGAATTCCACAAAGCACAGAAAATTGCAGGTCTTGTGAGAATAGAACTTGGTAAAAAACTTGATTTATTAGAAAAAGATACATATAGATTCTGCTTTATTGTAGATTTTCCAATGTATGAACTATCAGATGAAGGAACAATAGATTTCTGTCACAATCCATTTTCAATGCCACAAGGTGGATTAGAAGCACTAGAGACAAAAAATCCACTAGATGTATTAGCATATCAATTTGATATGGTATGCAATGGATATGAAACTGCATCAGGAGCGGTAAGAAATCATAATCCAGAAACAATGGTAAAAGCATTTGAAATAGCAGGTTATACAGAAGAAGATGTAAAAACAAGGTTTGGAGCATTATATAATGCATTCCAATATGGAACTCCACCACATGCAGGTGCAGCACCTGGTATAGATAGATTAATAATGCTAATAGCTGATTCAACAAATATCAGAGAAGTTATAGCATTCCCTAAAAATAAAAGAGCAAGAGACTTATTAATGAGAGCACCATCAAAAGTTACAAAACAACAATTAGATGAAGTACATATACAATTAAAAGAAGAAGAGTAGACATAAATGTAAAAATTGCTTTACAAAAAAATTAAATGATGCTATAATAATTAATGTCAAAAGCCGAAGAGAAAGCAAAGTAAATATATCACAAAAGTATTACAGAGAAGATGACAAAGCTGAGAGTCATTTATACAAGATATATTGAAATTTCACTTTAGAGGTCTTACTTTGAATAATAGTAGAAGTAAGCGGTTGAACCGTTAAAACTATAATGAGGTTAATAAAATGCTTGGAAAAAGCATAATTAATAAAATTAGGTGGTACCACGAAAGAGCCATTCGTCCTAAGTGCAGGATGATTGGCTCTTTTTACATAACATAGTAAGGAGGAATTAAGATGCAAGAAAAGATTGAAGAAATCAAAAAAAGTGCAGAAGAAAGAATACAAGAAATAAAAAATTCACAAGAATTACAAGAACTTAAAGTAAAATTCTTAGGCAAAAAAAGTGAATTATCAGGTTTACTAAAAGGATTAGGAAATTTGACAGCTGAAGAAAGACCAAAAGTAGGAGCATTAGTAAATAAAGCTAGAACAGAAATTGAAGAAAAAATAGCAATTGCAGAAGAGGCAATAAGAGAAAATATGTTAGCAGAACAAATAGAAAATGAAACAATAGATATAACATTACCAGGAACTAAAATAAAAAGAGGAAGCAAACACCCAGTAAACAGAGTAATTGAAGAAATTGAAGATTTATTTGTATCAATGGGATATGATGTAGTTGCAGGTCCAGAGTTAGAAACAGACGAATTCTGCTTTGAAAGATTAAACCTTCCAAAAGGCCATCCAGCAAGAGATATGCAAGATAGTTTTTATATAACAAAAGAACATTTACTAAGAACGCAAACATCAGCAGTTCAAGCAAGAACAATGCTAGCAAACACAGAAAAAACACCAATAAGAATGATATGTGCAGGAAAAACATATAGAAGAGAAGATGATGCAACACATTCACATCAATTTGGTCAAGTAGAGGGGCTAGTAATAGATAAAAAAGAAAGAAATGTATCATTAGCAGATTTAAAAGGCACACTTGAAATATTTGTGAAAAAACTAACAGGAAAAAATAGTGAATTAAGATTTAGACCAAGTTACTTCCCATTTACAGAACCATCATATGAAGTTGATGTTAGTTGTTTTAAATGCGGTGGAAAAGGCTGTAACCTTTGTAAACAAACAGGCTGGATAGAAATACTAGGAGCAGGAATTGTGCATCCACATGTATTAGAAATGAATGGATATAATCCAGAAGAATATGGAGGCTTTGCATTTGGAACAGGACTAGAAAGATTAGCAATGTTTAAATATGCAATACCAGATATGAGATATTTGTATGCAAATGATATTAGATTTTTAACACAATTCGATAGAAAAGATGAAGAATAAGTTTACAAAAATGAGGAGGATATAAAATGAAGCTAAGTAAAAACTTTGTAAAAGACTATGTTGATATAGATGTTGATGTAAAACAATTAGCTGAAGATATGACAAGAGTAGGAAATGAATATGATTCGGCTGAAAAATTAATAAATGCAACAAAACTAGTAATAGGAGAAATAATTGAATGTGTAGATCACCCAGATTCAGACCATTTACATCTTTGTAAAGTAAATATTGGAACAGAAATATTAAATATTGTATGTGGTGCACCAAATGCAAGAAAAGGTTTAAAAGTTATAGTTGCACAAGATGGAGCAAAATTGCCAGAAACAACAATAAAAAGAGGTGTTATAAGAGGTCAAGAATCAAATGGTATGTTATGTTCACTAGAAGAGATTGGAGTGGAAAATAAATTCTTAACTCAAAAAGATAAAGAAGGAATTGCAGAATTAGGAGAAGATGCAATCCCAGGAGAAGATCCTATTAAATATCTTGGACTTGATGATGAAGTTATAGATTTTGAATTAACAGCAAATAGAGGAGATTTATTAAGTATATTAGGAATGGCATATGAAATAGGTGCAATTTATGATAAACCAGTAAAAACTGTTGATATAAGCCATAAAGAAGATGGAGAAGATATAAATAAAACATTTACAGCAGAAGTAAAAACAGATAATTGTAAAAAGTTATTAATAAAAAGAGTAGAAAACCTAACAATAAAAGAAAGTCCAGCATTTATAAAAAATAGATTAATGGCATCTGGAATAAGACCAATAAATAATGTTGTAGATATAAGTAATTATGTAATGCTAGAACTAGGTCAACCATTACACTTCTATGATGCAGATAGACTTGGAAATAAGCTAGTAGTTAGAATGGCAGAAGATGGAGAAAAACTAACAACACTTGATAACATAGAAAGAACACTAAGTTCAGATGATATAGTTATAGCAGATAGTACACATGGTGTAGGACTTGCAGGAGTTATGGGTGGACTTGAAACAGAGGTAGAAAATGATACAAAGAACATTATAATAGAATCAGCAATATTTGATTCTGTAAAAGTAAGACTAACTGCTAAGAAAATACTTAGAAGTGAAGCAAGTAATAGATTTGAAAAAGGAATTGATCCAGCTAGAACAACAATGGCAATAGAAAGAGCATGTAAACTATTAGAACAATATGCAGATGGAAAAGTAATAACAGGAACAGTTGAGTACGACAAAACAAACAGCCAAGAAAAAAATATTGAAATAGAATTTAAGAACATAAATGAAGTATTAGGAACAATAATTCCAAATGAAGAAATATTAAATGTATTTAGAAAACTAGGTTTTGAATACACAGTAAATGGAGAAAAAGTAAAAGTAAAAGTTCCAACAAGAAGATTAGATATATCAATAAAAGAAGACTTAATAGAAGAAGTTAGTCGTATATATGGAGTTGATAATATTCAAGGGAAATTACCAGTAGTTCCAATGAGAAAAGGTAGCTATGATAAAACTCAAAGAGAAATAAGAAATAAAATGATAGCATTAGGCTTAAATGAAACATTATCATATGTATTAATAAATGACAAAGAAGTAAAACAATATACTTTAGATGATTTTGAACCTTTAAAATTATTAGATCCAATAACAGAAGACAGAAATACTTTAAGATATAGTATGATACCATCACTATACAAAATTTATGAATACAATAATGCACGTAACCAAAAAGATATATCTATATTTGAAATAGGAAAAGGCTTTCACAAAAAAGGCGAAGAATATGGAGAAGATACAAAGTTATGTGCTGTAATGACAGGTAAATATTCACTAGGATTAAATAATACAAAAAATGTTGATTTCTATACAATAAAAGGAATTGCAGAAGAAATGCTTGATTATCTTGGGTATGCTGGAAGATATAGTTTTATGAAAAAAGAATTTCCTAAAGAAATGCATCCAGGACAAAGTGCTTATATAAATGTAAATGGTACAGATATTGGTTTAATTGGAAAAGTTCATCCAAGTATTACAAATGAGGATGTTTATGTATTAGAAATTAATTTAGATGAATTGCTACAAAAAAAGGTTGGAAAGATGAAATATAAAGAAATATCAAAATTTCCGGGAATAAAAAAAGATTTAGCATTTGTAGTTGATAAAAATGTAATATCAAAAGATATTGAAAAAGCAATAAAATCAGCAGGAGGAAGTTTACTTACAAATATTGAAGTATTTGATGTATATACAGGAATCAATATTGGAATAGATAAAAAATCAATTGCATATTCATTAACATTTGAAGATATGAAAAAAACATTAACAGATGATGAAATAAATAATATAATAAACAAAATTATTGAAACAGTTTCAAAAAAATGTGGTGCAGAAATAAGAAAATAGCACAAAACACTTGACAAAAACTCAAAAATGGTGTAAAGTATATAAGCATTACAGTGTTAAACATAAAATTAACACTATCCACTTAAGAAAGAAGGTAGTAGTATGGAAAAGAAAGTAGAAATAAGCATGTTATGGCAAATCTACGGAAAAATGCTTACAGAAAAACAAAGCGAATATATCGATTACTACTACAACAAAGACTTATCTTTATCAGAAATTGCAGAAAACAATGAGATAACAAGACAAGCCGTGAGAGATATCATCAAAAAGGGGGAAAGAAAACTTTTCGAGTTTGAAGAAAAGCTATTGTTTATGAAAAAGACAATTAATCAAGAAAAACAAATCCAACATATACTTTTCAATTTAAATAAAATACAAAAAGACTCGTCAGACAAAAAAGTTGAAAGCATATTAGAAGAAGTGAGAAAAGAATTAAATTGTTTAGTATAAACAAAAGAGAGGAGAAAAACATGGCATTTGAGGGACTATCATCAAGACTACAAGAAATAACAAGAAAATTTAGAGGAAAAGCAAGAATCACTGAGAGTGACTTGAAAGAAATGCTTAGAGAAGTAAAACTTGCTTTACTAGAAGCGGATGTAAACTATAAAATAGTAAAAGAATTTATAGCAAACATACAAGAAAAAGCATTAGGCCAAGATGTAATGAAATCATTAACACCAGGTCAACAAGTTATAAAAATAGTAAAAGATGAATTAATAGAATTACTTGGAGGAACTGAAAGTAAAGTTAATTTTACACCAAACCCACCAACAGTAATAATGTTAGTAGGACTTCAAGGGTCAGGTAAAACAACAACAGCAGGAAAGTTAGCTAATCTTTTTAGAAAGCAAGGCAAAAAGCCACTATTAGTTGCATGTGATGTATATAGACCAGCAGCGATTAAACAATTGCAAGTAATAGGAGCACAGCTAAATATACCAGTATATAGTAATGAAACATCAAAAGATGTAGTACAAATAGCAAACCAAGCTATGAATGTTGCAATATCTAAATTAAATGATGTAGTAATACTTGATACAGCAGGTAGATTGCACATAGATGATGAATTAATGCAAGAGCTAAAAAATGTAAAGGCAAATATTAAACCACATGAAATCTTATTAGTAGTAGACTCAATGACAGGTCAAGATGCTGTAAATATAGCACAAAGCTTTAATGAGGCAGTTGGCATAGATGGAGTAGTATTAACAAAACTAGATGGAGATACACGTGGTGGTGCAGCACTTTCAGTAAAGAAAGTTACAGGTAAGCCGATTAAATTTGCGGCAACTGGTGAAAAATTAAGTGATATTGAAGTATTTAATCCTGAGAGAATGACATCAAGAATACTTGGCATGGGTGATGTGTTATCAATAATCGAAAAAGCAGAAGAAACAATGTCTTTAGAAGAGGCAGAAAAAATCGAGAAACAATTAAAGAAAAAAGAATTGGATTTAGACGATTATTTAACACAGATTAGACAAGTAAAAAAGATGGGTTCATTTTCATCAATATTAAAATTGATACCAGGAATGAATAATAAAATAAAAGACATAGATGTGAATGACAAAGAATTTGACAAAATTGAAGCAATAATATGCTCAATGACAAAACAAGAAAAAAGAAATGTGAAATTACTTAATGCAAGTAGAAGACAAAGAATTGCAAAAGGTAGTGGAACAACAGTGCAAGATATCAATAAATTCATAAAATCATTTGAAATGACTCAAAAAATGGTTAAACAAATGAAGTCAACAAAAGGTGGAATGAAGAAAATGTTAAAGAACTTTAATATGGATATTGATATAGATGACTTGCAAGATTCTTAATATAGTTATTAAATTTTAAACTTATATATTATTTAGGAGGTGACTAACATGGTAAAAATAAGATTACAAAGAGAAGGAAAGAAAAGAGCTCCATTCTATCATATAGTTGTAGCTGATTCTAAATCTCCAAGAGATGGAAAAATCATCGAAAAAATAGGAACATATGACCCAATGACAAAACCATCAACAGTAGTTCTAAACAAAGAAAAATTAGAACAATGGATAAAAAATGGTGCACAACCAACTGATACTGTAAAAGCACTAATAAACAATGTAAAATAATTATCTTTTAGAAAAAAGTGCATAAGAAGGGGAAAACCAAATGAAAGAAATATTAGAAACAATAATCAAAAATCTAGTAGATAACCCTGAGGCTGTCACAATAAATGAAGTCGAAGGAGAAAAAAACATTATCTTTGAAGTTAAAGTCGCTGAAGGAGATATGGGCAAAATAATTGGTAGACAAGGTAAAATTGCTCAATCTATAAGAACAGTAATTAGAGCTATTGCAAATAGAAAAGATAAAAGAGTTACAGTAGAATTTATTGGATAATGGAGACTAATATGCAAAAAAGATTAGAAGTTGGTCAAGTCGTAAATATATTTGGAATAAAAGGAGAAGTTAAAGTAACACCTTTTACAGATGATATAAGAAGGTTTGACGAATTAAAAAAAGTATATGTAAAAATCAAAGGTGAATCAAAACAATATCAAATAGAAAATGTTAAATATCATAAAAATATGGTATTATTAAAATTCAAAGGTATAGATAAAATAGAAGATGCAGAAAAGCTTAGAAATGCATTTCTTGAAATAGATAGAGAAGATGCAATTCCTTTGGAAGAAGGAACATATTTTATAGCTGACTTAATCGGACTAGAAGTTTATACTGATGAAGGGAATATATTAGGTAAGGTTGAAGATGTATATAACACAGGTGGTAAAGACATATATGTAGTAAAAGATGAACTAGGTAAACAAATATTGTTACCAGGAATTGATGAAGTAATAAAAGAAGTTAATTTAGAAGATTCTAAAATAATTGTTCATCTAATACCAGGTTTAGTAAATTAGGAGAGTTTTAAATGAAGTTTGATGTACTAACACTATTTCCAGAAATGTTTGAAGCTATAAAGCAAAGCATAATTGGAAAAGCAGCAGAAAAAAATCTAATAAATATAAATTTAATAAACATTAGAGATTTTTCTAAGAACAAACACAAAAAAGTTGATGACACTCCTTATGGTGGTGGTGCAGGCATGGTAATGCAAGCAGACGTAGTATATGATGCATATAAATCAATAAAAGATGAAAATGCAAAAGTAATATATTTAACACCACAAGGAAAAGTATTAAACCAGAAAAAAGTAGAAGAATTAAGCAAAGAAGAACATCTTATTCTATTATGTGGACATTATGAAGGAATAGACCAAAGAGTATTAGATAAAATAGTTGATGAGGAAATATCTATTGGAGATTATGTATTAACAGGTGGGGAAATACCCGCAATGGTGCTAATAGATAGTGTTAGTAGATATGTAGAAGGGGTGCTAAGTGAAGATTCGATTTCAGAAGAATCATTTTCACAAGGAATACTTGAATATCCTCAATATACTAGACCAGAAATATTTGAAGGAATGAAAGTTCCAGAAATACTACAATCAGGTCATCATGAAAATATAAAAAAATGGAGAAGATGTGAGGCTTTAAAAAACACATATAATAAAAGACCAGAGCTTTTAGAAAATGTAGAATTGTCAGAACAAGACAAGAAATATTTAGAAAAAATAAAATAGGTGTAAAGTACTAATAAAAGTACCGCTTACATAAAGAAAGAAGGAGGTAAATACTAATGGATATCATAAAATCAATAGAACATGAACAATTAAAAAACAAGATTCCTGATTTAAAAGTAGGAAACACAGTTAGAGTACATGTTAAAATTAAAGAAGGAAACAAAGAAAGAATCCAAGTATTTGAAGGAATTATAATTAAAAAACAAGGTGGAGGAGTAAACAGCACATTTACAGTAAGAAAAATATCTTATGGTGTTGGTGTAGAAAAAACATTCTTAATTCATTCACCATTAGTAGAAAAAGTTGAAGTAGTTAGAGTTGGTAAAGCTAGAAGAGCTAAACTATACTATCTAAGAGAAAGAACAGGTAAAGCTTCTAAAACTAAAGAAATGGTTGGAGCAAGAATTGAAAATAAAGAAATTGTTATCAAACCAGAATTAACTGAAGAACCAGTTAAAGAAGAAGTAGAAAAAGTTGAAGAAGTAGTAAGCAAAGAAGTTGCTCCAGAAGCACCAGTTGAAACAGTTTCAGCTGAAACAGCTGAAAAAACAGCAGAAGTTGTTGAAACAGAAGCTAAAGTTGAAAAAGCTGAAAAAGAAGCAACAGCAGAAAAAGCAGAATAACTTGTTCACAAACAGTGTAGAGATTTTGGTACAAATATAAAATTTCAACTGAATAAAGAATGTAAAAATGAATAGTGAGCTAGAAATAACATTTTTTGGTTCACTATTTTTTCGCGGAAGTAAGGAGAGAAGATAACATATGAATTTAAAGAACGATAGAGGAATAGCAGGTGTAGATATAGCGGTTTCACTTGTAATATTACTAATATTTGTATCGCTAATAGCAGGATTGTTCTATAATATATCAAATACATCAAAAAAATTAGATAAGAAAACAGAAGCTACAAACTTAGCGATAAACACAATAGAAAAAATGAAGTCAATGAATTTTGAAGAACTAGAAGTAACTGGTGATGAAGAAACAAGAAAACCATTGAGTGAATGTAGTATAGCTAATAAAGATGAAATATCAATACCAAAAGGATATGATGTGGAAGTTTCTGTAGAAAAATCTGCAGATAATGATAATGAAAAAATAGTAAGGGTATATGTAACATATAAAGAGAAAAATCAGGAACAAGAAGTAAAATTAGAAACATTAATAAAATTAGCAGATAAATCAGATAATACAGATGTACCTATACCAAATGGATTTGTTGTATCAAAGGCAACAGGGGAATATGACAAAGACAA
Source organism: uncultured Clostridia bacterium (assembly GCA_934184665.1). Taxonomy (GTDB): domain Bacteria; phylum Bacillota; class Clostridia; order TANB77; family CAG-508; genus CAG-269. The sequence continues at coordinate 51,498 of CAKPSX010000004.1, forward strand.
GGGATTGGTTATATATGAAGGAACAGATGATGTTACAGATGAAAATGTAGAAGAGGCCAAGAAAACAAGAAACCAATATGTATGGATACCTGTAACAGATTATGAAACAAAAGATTATGACGAAACAGGAAAAACATATACAGAAGATATAGATGAGGCTTCTGTAGAAGAGAAAAAAAACATAGAAGAAAGCATAAAAAAATATGGTGGATATTTTATAAGTAGATATGAAATGGGCGAAAAAGATGGAAAAGCAGTATCTATGCAAGGTTATGAACCAAAAACAAATATAACAGCAGAACAAGCAATATCAAATTCAAGAAATGTATATGATGAAAGCAGAAATCTTGAGGTAATTTCGACACCAGTATATGGCAAACAATGGGATACAGCAATAGAATGGCTAAAAGGAATTTATCAGTTTGAAAATGGAGCTGAATATGGTAATTACAGTGATTTTAATAGAAGCAATGCAGGAATAAAATTATCAGAAATATTATTCAATAATAAATACAATTTTAATAAAAGCAGATATTTTAATATTAACAAAAACAATGCAAAAATTAATTTAACAAATGTTGCATTTGGAATGACAGGTGTTGATATAAGTACATATTTTGATAATACATCAGCAATAGTGCCATCATATGAAAATACAATAACTTCTACATTAAAAGTAGAAGTAAATAAACCAGAAACAGGTGGTGCATATATTGCTATAAGAGAGTCAGATAAATATAATTATATAAAATCAATAAACTATAATTTTGAACAAAAAGATTCATGGGTAAAGCAAGGCGAATATTGGTATTATAAAAATGTGGTTGAAAAAGGTGATATAATAAGTATTCCAATAGAAATCACAAATAATGTTAATAATACTAAAAATGTTCAAGAAACAGAAATTGATTTTGAAGTTGCGGCAATTCAAGCACGTAATATAGAAGTAGACTTTGATGACGAATTACCATGGGGAATTGAAATGTCTGAAAATAAAAATGATAATAAGATAAATGCTGTCTCTGATATAATTGTAAAATCTGATTTAATGTTGGCATATGCAACAGATTTAAAATCAGCAACATATGAGCATTCAATAAAACCAAATACTAAAAAAGTAACAGGTTATAGCGATTCGTGGAAAATAAATAATATATATGACTTGGCAGGAAATGTTGCAGAAATTACAGCAGAAAAAACGGGAAGCAATTATATAATTAGAGGTGGAAAATATTATTATTTAGGAAAAAATGAAATTGCAAAAAGGGAAGAAATATCAACAAGCACTTCAAATAGTGACATAGGATATAGAATCGCATTGTATGTAAAATAGTTATAGATAAAAAAGTACAATAAATTGAAAAATTCAAAATTAAAAATTATACAAAATTGTATTGATATTATTTGAAAATTGGGATAAAATAAAGAACATACGGAGGAAGAAAATGAAAGATAAAAAAGAATTAAGTTATAGAGACTTAAAAATGATATGTGATACAAAAGTATTTGATTTTGAAACAACTCAAGAGCTTGAAGAAATAAATGATGGAATAGGACAAGAAAGAGGAATAAAAGCATTAGAGTTTGGTGTAAATGTTGAAGTAAAAGGAAATAACATTTATATTGAAGGACCAAGTGGTGTTGGTAAAACAATGTATGCAAAACACTACTTAGATGAAATTTCTAAAAAGAAAAAGACTCCAAATGATTGGTGTTATATATATAATTTTCAAAATCCTAATGAGCCAGTTGCTGTATCTTTGCCAGCAGGACAAGGAAAAGAATTTAAAGAAAGCATGGATGGATTTATTAAAGAAGTAAAAAAAGATATAAAAAAGACTTTTAATGCAGAAGATTTTGAAAAAGAAAAAAGCCTTATCAGAAAAGAATTTGAAGAAAAAAGAGAAGTTTTAATGAATAAACTAAATGATGATTCATTAAAACATGGATTTCATGTAAAATCCGCACAAAATGGAATATACATGATGCCAGTAATAGACGGGAAAATTATAGCAGAAGAAGAATTCGAAAAATTAGATGAAGAAATAAAACAACAATATGAAGAAAGATCTGTAATAGTACAACAACAAATAATGGAAGCAATAAGCCAAATAAAACAAATTGAAAGGCAATCTGATCAAAAAGTATCTGAGTGGCAATCAAATGTTGCTCTATTAACAGTAAATGCACATATAAATTTTATAAAATCTAAATATAAAAGAAACAAAAAAATTAACCAATTTTTGAATGATGTGAAACAAGATGTATTAAAAAATGTGCCATACTTTTTAGAAGAGGACAAAGAAGTTAAAAATCAACAACAACAACCGGCTCAGATGCAAAGAAGAATAGACCCTTGTTTGAATTATCGTGTAAATTTATTTGTTGATAATAGTAATAAAGAAGGTTGCCCAGTAATAATGGATTCAAACTATTCATTCCATAACTTATTTGGAAAATTAGAATATGAAAATTATTATGGTGCATTAAAAACAGATTTTACTATGTTAAAACCAGGGTTAATGCATAAAGCCAATGGAGGCTATATAATATTTCAAGCAAAAGATTTATTATCAAACCCAATATGTTATGAAGAATTAAAAAGAGTGTTGAGAATTAAAGAATTAAGCATAGATAATACAACAGAACAAAGAACTTCAATGGCAATGATATCTTTAAAACCAGAGCCTATACCATTAGATATAAAAGTTATAATAGTTGGAAATGGAAATGTTTATCACACATTATTAACAATGGATTCAGATTTTAGAAAATTATTTAAAATAAAGGTAGAGTTTGAAGAAACAGCACCAATAAATCCAGAAAATGTTAATAAATTAGCAAGATTCGTACACACATTTTGTGAACAAGAAGGATTGCTACATTTAGATAAATGTGCTATGGCAAGAATGGTAGAATATGCTTCAAAATTAGCAGGAGATAATGAAAAAATCTCAACAAGATTTAGTGATTTATCACAAATAATTGGAGAAGCATCAACATGGGCAAAACTTGCAAAATCTAAAGTTGTAACAGAAGAATTTATAAACAAGGCATTAGCTGAAAGAACTGAAAGAATAAAAAAATATGATGAGAAATATCTAGAAATGATAAAAGAAAATACACTATTGATAAACACAAAAGGTGCATATGTTGGTGAAATAAACGGACTTACTGTAATGTCAATAGGAGATTATACTTTTGGCAAACCAGTAAAAATTACTGTAAACACCTATACAGGTAAAGGTGGAATAGTAAATATAGAAAGAGAAGTTGAGCTTTCTGGTTCAACACATTCAAAAGGCGTATATATTTTATCAGGATATTTGGGAGAATTGTTTGCACAAGATATTCCATTATGTTTAACAGCAAGTATATGTTTTGAACAATTATATAATGGCGTTGATGGTGATAGTGCTTCAAGTACAGAACTATATGGGTTATTATCAAGTTTATCAGAAATACCAATAAAACAATCAATAGCAGTAACAGGTTCAGTAAATCAAAAAGGTCAGATACAACCAATAGGTGGTGTAAACGAAAAAATTGAGGGCTTTTTCCAGATATGTAAAATGAGAGGGCTAGATGGTTCTCATGGTGTAATGATACCAATTCAAAATATAAATAATTTGCAGTTGTCTGATGAAGTTGTTGATGCAGTTAAAAATAAATTATTCCATGTATATGCAGTATCAACAATTGATGAAGGAATAGAAGTATTAACAGGTGTTCCAGCAGGAAAGAAAGATAAAGAAGGTAGATTTCCATTAGGTACTATAAATTATTTGGTACACGAAAAATTAAAGAAATATGCAAAAATAAGTGAGAATAAATAGAGGCACAAGTTAGGTGCCTCTTTAAAAATTTTAAAGAATGGTGTATAATGTAATATGGGAGAGATGAAAAGATGAAAGAGCAAAAATATGAAATAAAAAACATAAAATCTTTTGAACTTGCAGATATATTTGATTGTGGTCAATGCTTTAGATGGAATAAACAAGAAGATGGAAGTTATACAGGAATATTTAAGGGAAATGTAATGAATGTACAAAAACAAGGCGATACAGTGATATTTAAAGGGATGTGTACAGGAGATATAAAAGAGATTGTTGAAGAATATTTTGACTTAAATAGAGATTATGAAAAATTAAAAGAAGAGCTATCAAAAATAGATAATAATATAAAAGTAAGTATAGAATATGGAAAAGGAATAAGAATACTAAATCAGGATTTATGGGAAATGATAATATCATATATAATTTCTGCAAATAACAATATTCCAAGAATAAAAGGAATAATAGAAAGAATGTCAAAAAAATATGGGAAAGAAATTGAGTGGAATGGAGAAAAATATTATACATTTCCAACAATTGAAGAACTAAAAGATGTAACAGTAGAAGACTACAGAAATTTAGGCACAGGTTTTAGAGATATTAGATTATATGAAACAGTACAAATGATTTCTGATGGGAAAATAAAACTTGATGAACTACAAAAAAATCCTGATACTCATGAAGTTAGAGAGCAATTACTTACACTTTCTGGAGTAGGACCAAAAGTTGCAGATTGTATTTTATTATTTTCTACACTTAAAAGGTTTGAAGTTTTTCCAATTGACGTTTGGGTAAGAAGAGTAATGAATGAATTGTATATAAAAAATGAAGATGAAACAAAAGTTAATAAAAAAGAAATTGAAAAAATTGCACAAGACAAGTTTGGAAATTTAGCAGGTCTTGCACAACAATATCTATTTTATTGGAAAAGAGAAGCATAAAAGTCGGGTCATATGACTCGACTTTTAAGTTACTATTTAACAACTATATTATAAATTTTATTTTTAATATATATTTCTTTAACAATAGATTTTCCATCTAATTTATCTTCAATAGCTTCATGCACCTTATTTTTAACAGAAGTTTCTTCTTCATCAAGATTAATCATTATAGTTGCTTTTAATTTACCATTAACTTGAATAGGTATTTCGATTTCATCATCAATAGTTTTATCTTCATCATATTCAGGCCAGCTATATGTAGAAATATCTTTATCAAAACCTACAACAGAGTTTAATTCTTCTGTAATATGAGGAGCAAATGGGTTTAATAATGTAATAAATGTTTTAAATTCTGCTCTATTTATATGTTTTAATCTTGTAAATTCATTTATCATTGTCATAAATGTAGAAATACAAGTATTAAATTTCATATCTTCAATATCTTTAGAAACTTTTTTGATAGCTTTGTGCATCATTTTCTCAAACTCTTGAGAATAAGTATCACCATCTACTAAAATATCTTGTAAATTCCATACTCTATCTAAGAATTTGAAACATCCTCTAATACTATCCATAGACCAACTTGCAGTTTGATCAAATGGCCCCATAAACATTTCATAAACTCTGAATGCATCTGCACCAAACTCATTTATTATATCATCAGGATTAATTACATTACCCTTTGACTTTGACATTTTTTCTCCATTTGAACCTAAAATCATACCATGTGAAGTACGTTTTGCATAAGGTTCTTTAGTTGGAACAACTCCAATATCATATAAAAATTTATGCCAGAATCTTGAATATAGTAAGTGTAGAGTTGTATGCTCCATACCGCCATTATACCAGTCAACTGGACTCCAATATTTTAGAGCTTCTTTAGAAGCTAAAGCTTCATCATTATGTGGATCCATATATCTTAAGAAATACCAAGATGAACCAGCCCATTGAGGCATTGTATCAGTTTCGCGTTTTGCTGGTTTACCACAATGAGGACAAGTTGTATTTATCCATTCAGTATGTCTCGCAAGTGGAGATTCTCCATTTTCACCTGGTAAAAAGTCTTCAACTTCTGGAAGTGTAAGTGGTAAATCTTTTTCATCAACTGGAACCCAACCACAATCTTCACAATAAACCATTGGAATTGGCTCGCCCCAATATCTTTGACGTGAAAATACCCAATCACGAAGTTTATAATTTACTTTTTTAGTACCAATTTTATGTTCTTCAAGATATTTAGTAACTTTAACTTTTGCATCTTTTGAAGGTAATCCAGTAATAAAACCAGAATTTACAGATTTTCCTGTTTCAACATCTGTAAATGGAAGTTCTACATCAGAACCATCAGCAGGCGCTACAACTTGTATTATAGGTAAATTAAATTTTGTAGCAAACTCAAAATCTCTTTCATCATGTGCTGGAACTGCCATAATAGCACCAGTACCATATGATGATAAAACATAATCAGAAATCCAGATTGGAATTTCAGTATTAGTTAATGGATTTATTGCTTTTAACCCTTTTATTTCAACACCTGTTTTTTCTTTATTCATTTCTGAACGTTCAAAATCAGATTTTAATGATGCTTTATGTTTATATTCATTTATTTCATCAAGGTTTGTTATTTTATCTGCAAACTTTTCAATTAATTCATGTTCAGGTGCGATAACCATATATGTTGCACCAAATAAAGTATCAGGTCTAGTTGTATAAACAACTAATTCTTCATCACTATTTGCAATTTTAAATTTTACTTCAGCACCTTCGCTACGACCAATCCAATTACGTTGTTGAGTTTTAATTTTTTCTAGAAAATCAACATCATCTAAATCATCAATCAATCTTTGAGCATATTCTGTTATTTTTAACATCCATTGTGATTTTTCTTTTTGAACAACTGGACTACCACATCTTTCACAAACACCATTAACAACTTCTTCATTTGCTAAACCAACTTTGCAACCAGTACAGAAGTTTATTGGCATTGTAGCTTTATAAGCTAAACCATGTTTATATAATTGAATAAATATCCATTGAGTCCATTTATAATATTTTGGGTCTGTTGTATCAATTACTCTTGACCAGTCAAATGAAAAACCTACAGATTTTAACTGTTCTGTAAAATGAGCAATATTTTTTGCTGTTGTGATTTTTGGATGTACATTAGTTTTTATTGCATAATTTTCTGCAGGTAAACCAAATGCATCAAAACCTATAGGGAATAATACATTATATCCTTGTAATCTTCTTTTTCTTGCAATTACATCAAGTGCTGTATAACTACGAGGATGACCAACATGTAATCCTTGACCAGATGGATAAGGGAATTCTATTAACCCATACCATTTTTTTGGATTTGTGTAGTTATTACTTGCATTAAATGTTCCTTCTTTTAGCCATTTGTCTTGCCATTTTTTTTCTATTTCTTTAAAATTATAAGCCATGTTAAATCTCCTCCTAAATATAATTTTTACATATCAATTATACTAGCAAAATAGCCAAAAGTCAATGAAATGGTAAACCAATAATGGAAAAATCCTTAAGTACAATCCACTAGATACCTAAAATTGTGGAGACATATCACAAAAACCTTATAAAAATGTAATAAAAGCACATTGAATCCTAAAAAAAAATATGATAGACTATACAAAAGTAAAAAATATGAAATAAAATAATAAAAGGAATACAATATAAAATGGGAAAAAAGCTAATAATAACAGAAAAGCCTTCAGTAGCAATGGAGTTCGCGAAAGTACTAAAAATAAATGCAAATAGAAAAAATGGATATATAGAATCAAATGACTGGATAATAACATGGTGCGTAGGACATCTTGTAACAATGAGTTATCCAGAGGTTTATGATGAAAAAATGAAATTCTGGAGATTAGACACATTACCATTTATACCAAAAGAATGGAAATATGAAATAATACCACAAGTGAAAAATCAGTTTGAAATAGTAAAAACATTATTACAAAGAGAAGATGTAGAAGAAATATATAATGCAGGTGACTCTGGAAGAGAAGGAGAATATATACAAAGACTTGTATTTATGATGGCAAAACCAAATGCAAATGCTGTGATGAAAAGGGTATGGATAGATTCACAAACAGAAGAGGAAATAAAAAGAGGAATAAGAGAGGCTAAGCCACTTAGTGAGTATGATAGTTTATCAGATTCAGCATATTTAAGAGCAAAAGAAGACTATCTTATTGGAATAAATTTTTCAAGATTATTATCAATAATATATGGAAGAAAAGTTGCAACACAAATAAATGAGGAAAGAGCTTCTATATCAGTTGGTAGAGTAATGACTTGTGTGTTAGGAATGGTAGTATCAAGAGAAAGAGAAATTCGAAATTTTGTAAAAACAAAATATTATAAAATAATTGGGGAATTTAAGGGTGAAGAAAATTCATTTAAGGCAGAATGGAAAGTAAATGAAAAATCAAAAATGTATGAATCAAATAAACTCTATAATGAAAGTGGATTCAAAAAAGAAGAAGATGCAAAAGAATTTATAGAAAGTTTAAAAGGTAAAACAGCTAAAATAACAGAATTAAAGAAATCAAAACAAAAGGAAAATGCACCACTGTTATTTAATTTAGCGGAAATACAAAATGAGTGTACAAAAAGATTCAAAATTAAGCCAGACGAAACATTAGAAATAATACAAAACTTATATGAAAAAAAACTTGTAACATATCCAAGAACAGATGCAAGAGTTTTATCAAGTGCTGTGGCAAAAGAAATATCTAAAAACTTGAATGGACTTGTAAAAGGATATAGAAATGAAGAGACACAAAGGCTTTTAAAAAAGATGATTGATGAAAATTATTCAACAAACTTGGTAAAAACAAAGTATGTAAATGACAGCAAAATCACTGACCATTACGCAATAATACCAACAGGTCAGGGGTATGACAATTTTGAAAAATTACCAGATTTACAAAAGAAAGTTTATGATGTAATAGTAAAAAGATTTATAGCTATATTTTATCCACCAGCAGAATATAGCAAAATATCAGTAACAGTAAATATTGAAGAAGAAACATTTAACTGTAGTGGAAAGGTATGTATAAATAGAGGTTATTTAGAAGTACTAAAGCCTAAAAAGACAGAAAAGAAATCCACAAAAGAAGAACAAGATGTGGAAGGACAACGCAAAAATGATGATGAAAGCGAAAGTGATTTAGAAGTATTGAAAAATCTAAAAAAGGGGCAAGAATTACAGGTGGAAAATTTTGAACTAAAAGATGCGGAAACATCACCACCTTCAAGATATAATTCAGGCTCAATAATACTAGCAATGGAAAATGCGGGAAAATTAATTGAAGAAGAAGAACTAAGAGAACAAATAAAAGGAGCAGGAATAGGAACAAGTGCTACAAGAGGAGAAATAATAAAAAAACTTGAGAAAATAAAATATATAGATATAAATGGTAAAACACAAATAGTAACACCTACTAAAAAAGGAGAAGTAATATATGATGTTGTTAAATATTCTATGCCAGACATGCTAAACCCTAAACTTACCGCAAGCTGGGAAAAAGGCTTAGATATGGTTGCAAAAAAAGAAATCAAGCCAGATGAATTTATGATTAAACTAGAAAAATATATTAATTCTAAATTTAATAGATTAGTAGTAAAATAGATTAGAAAAAATAAAACCCACCCAGTAAAAAACTGGGTGGGAGAAAGGACTCATCTGATGATGAGGAATGGATCCCTAGCAGGAACCTTATGCACGACTCTCATACCTTTTGTAAAGGTAGATTTAGTGAACCGTACTGTACCGTCCTTTGTGAGGACGATTTCCTGTTCACCAACTTCAGGGAATGCATGATGCTTCATTCTGAAGCTTCTGAAGCTTTGGCTGAACTGATGGATAACACAGCAGCCGAGTTGGAGGTATCTCTCCTCGATGAAGTCAGTGAAACTTTTCAACTCCTGAGAGGTGAAGCGCCTTCTGGGCCACAGGTACTGGCAGAACAATTCTGCTACTTCGTTGTTGAAACGTAATGCCATAAGGTGTACATCCTTTCTGTTTTTTCTTCAATATTATTGAAGAAATTGTAATAATATGTTATGCACAAAGCATACCATACAATTATTATACAATAATTGACATAAATAGTCAATTAAAATTGTTGCAAATTATTGATGAAAGTGATATAATAGGTGACAGTTCATGGGTTTAGAACAAATAAAGTTCTAAAATATTAGACATAATAATTAAAAATTAACTATCAAAAAAGGAATAAGAAAATGAATACAATAGTAGGAGAGTTAGGGAAGAATCCCAAGTTTTGTGAATATATAAAAAATATAGAAAATAAAATAAGTCCGATAGCAATATCGGGCTTAACAAGCGTTGGAATGACGCATATGATTGCAGGTACAAAAGAATTCTCTAAAAAACCAATATGTATAATAACATATAATGAAGTTCAGGCAAAAAGAATAGTAGAAGACTTAAAAAACTTTACAGATAAAGTGTTATTTTTTCCTAAAAAAGAAATAGTAACATATGATTATGTTGCAGAAAGTAAAGAACTTCCATATGAAAGAATTGAAGTTTTAAATAGATTGTATGAAAATAAAAATATTATATTAGTAACAACGATAGAAGCAGTAATGCAAAAAATAGTAAATAAAAAAGCATTATATAAAAATGTATTAAACTTTAAAATAGGTGAGCAATGCCAATTAGAAGATGTAAAACAAAAACTCGTAAATCTTGGATATGTTAGATATGATTTAATTGATGGAAGAGGCCAATTCAGTGTTAGAGGCGGAATCGTTGATATATCAATTACAGAGAAAACTGGTGTAAGAGTAGAATTTTGGGGAGATGAAATAGACTCAATAAGATATTTCAATATTGTTAGTCAAAGGTCAACAGAAAATATAAATGACATAACGATATATCCTTCACATGAATATATATTAGAAGAAAATGAGCAGACTGTAATAAATAATATAAGAAATACACAATATCCAGCACAATTAGAAAAACAAGTTGAACAAGATATTGAAATTATAAAAGCAGGTAATTATATAAGTAAAATAGACAAATATATGAATTGTTTTTATGATAAACAAGAAACAATATTAGAATATTTAAATGATAAATTTTTGGTAGTTCTTGATGAGATAAACAAAATTGAACAAAGAATGGAAAATGTAAATAGAGATTGTCAAAATGTAATGCAACTTCTAACGGAAAAAGAAAAAATTGTTCCAGATGCGTTAAAAAATTTATTAGGATATAATGAATTTCAAGAACAACTTGAGAAAAAACAATTAATATATGTTGATAAATTTGATGACCAATTAAAAATAGAAGCGGAAAAATATAAATGGAATTATAAAGAGAAAAATTATTACAAAAGTGAAATTGAAATATTATTTAAAGAATTAAAACAAGCTCAAAAAGAAAAAAAGAAAATATATATTTTGGCAGAAACAAAGGAAAAAGCAAAAAAGATCTGTACATTATTAGATGAACAAGAAATAATAAATAAATATGAAGAAAAACTAAATCAAACAATAATAGTAAAAAATACTGAAAGTATAGTAACAGTAAGTATTGGAAAATTGTCAGCAGGTTTTGAATGTTTTGAATTAAATGAATTAGTAATAACATCTCAAGAATTGATTGAGGGAGAAAAAAGAAAAAAGTATAAAAGTACAGCATTTAAAGATGGTGAAAAAGTTGTATTTGCAGATTTAAAAGTAGGAGACTATGTTGTACACAAAAACTATGGTATTGGAATATTCATTGGAGTTGATACAGTTACAGCGGATGGAACAACAAAAGATTATATAAAAGTAAAATATTTAGAAGATGACATTTTATATGTACCTACAAACCAATTAGATGCAATAAGAAAATATATAGGTGGAGATGAAAATGGACTAAAAATAAATAAGCTAGGTAGTAAGGAATGGATAAAAACAAAAGCAAAAGTTAAGAAAAATTTAAGAGAAGTTGCACAAGAATTAATTGAATTATATGCAAAAAGAGATAAAGCAAAAGGTTTTGCGTTTCCAACAGATACACCTTGGCAAGAACAGTTTGAGGCAAGTTTCCCTTACCAAGAAACAGACGACCAACTTCGTTGTATAGATGAAGTAAAAGAAGATATGGAATTAGACAAACCTATGGATAGATTATTATGCGGTGACGTTGGATATGGAAAAACGGAAATAGCAATAAGAGCAGCATTTAAAGCAGTAATGGGAGGAAAACAAGTAGCATATCTTGCACCAACAACGATTTTGGCTGAACAACAATATAAAGAATTCAAAACTAGAATGGAAGACTTTGGAGTTAAAGTCGAAGTCTTAAATAGATTTAAAACACAAAAGCAACAAAAGGAAATTATAAAGAAAATCAATTTAGGAGAAATAGACATAATAGTTGGAACGCACAGAATCTTAAGTGATGATATTCAATTCAAAGATTTAGGATTACTTATAATAGATGAGGAACACAGATTTGGAGTAAAAGCAAAAGAAAAGATTAAACAATATAAGACAAATATAGATGTATTAACAATGACAGCAACACCAATTCCAAGAACATTGCATATGTCAGTAGTTGGAATAAGAGATATGTCAGTTATAAATGAACCACCATATAATAGAAAACCAGTTCAAACTTATGTATTAGAATATGACCCAGAAGTTATAAAAGAAGCGATAACAAAAGAACTAGAAAGAAATGGGCAAGTATTTTATTTATTTAATAATGTTGAGCAAATAATGCAAAAAGCAAATGAAATTTCAAAACTTGTGCCAGAAGCGAAAGTAACATATGCACATGGCAGAATGACAGGTCATGAAATTGAAGAAATAATGGAAGAATTTATCAATGGTGAAAGTAATGTATTAGTATGTACAACAATATTAGAATCAGGGATAGATATTTCAAATGCAAATACAATAATTGTAGAAAATGCTGATAGAATGGGATTGGCACAACTATATCAAATAAGAGGTAGAGTTGGTAGATCAGATAGACAGGGTTATGCATATATCACATATAAAAGAGACAAACTATTATCAGAAGTCGCAGATAAAAGATTAAAAGCAATAAAAGAATTTACAGAGTTTGGCTCAGGATTTAAAATTGCTATGAGAGACTTAGAAATCAGAGGAGCAGGAAGCTTATTGGGAGAAATTCAACATGGGCATTTAGAACAAGTTGGTTATGACACATATTGTAATTTATTAGATGAAGTTGTAAAAGAAATGAAAGGCATAAAAGTTGAAAAAGAAATAGATGTACAAATAGACTTAAATATTACAAGTTATATTCCAGACAGCTATATTCCAGATTCTAGTCAAAAAATAGAAATGTATCAAGATATTGCATTATGTAAAGATGAACAAGATATTCAAAATGTAATAGATGAAATGATAGACAGATTTGGAAATATGCCACCAGAAATAGAAAACTTAATAGAAATTGCTAGAATAAAAATATTGTGTAAAAAATTAAAAATATCTAAAGTTCAAAGCAAGAAAGACAATATTTTATTAATATTTGATGAAACCGATATTGATGTTGATATAATAAAACTTGTAGAAAAATATAAAAATAGAATTAGTTTTACACAAGGAATAAAACCACAAATAACGCTCAAACTATTAAAGACTTCTGAAAGAGAAATCATGAAGGAGACAAAGGAACTATTACGAGATATAAATAGGGAGGATTAGAATGCAAGTTATTTCAAGTAAAGATAATGAGTTGATTAAACATATAAAAAAATTGAAAGATAAAAAATATAGAGATGAAAATAATGAGTATATTATAGAAGGGGTAAAGCTTGTTGAAGAAGCGGTTAGCGAAAGAGCGAAGATTAAACATATTATTATATGTGAAAATACAACAAACACATATGAAATACCAACAAACATTACACTTGAAATGGCAAGATATTCATGTATATATGTGCCTGAGAAAATCTTTAATTCAATAACACAAGTCACTAATCCACAAGGCATTATGGCAATAGTTGAAAAAAGTGACAATAATGATAATATTGATTTTACTCAAGACATAATAGTTATGTTAGATGATGTACAAGACCCAGGAAATCTTGGAACAATACTAAGAACGCTAGATAGTATAGGAATAAATCAGGTTATTGTTTCAAATGGTACAGCTGATAGCTATAATGCAAAAGTTGTACGTTCAACAATGGGAGCAATATTTAGAATAAATATTATTAAATCAGACAATTTAATTGAAACAATAAAAACAACAAAAAGACATCATTTTAAACTGGTTGTTACATCTCTTCAGGCTGAACAGAGTTTATATGACACAGATTTTAATAAAAAAATAATAGTTATAGGAAATGAAGCAAATGGTGTTTCAAAAGAAATTCAAGAAATGGCAGACGAAAAAATTAAAATACCTATGCTTGGTAGAACAGAAAGTCTTAATGCATCTGTTGCAACAGGGATTGTATTATATGAATATGTAAGACAAAAACTGAATAAATAGAGCATGAATTGAAAAAAGGGCACATTGTAATATATGTGCTCTTTTGTAGATGTCAGCAATTTAGAAAGAAAAGATGTAATCACTGACATTAGTGAAAGAAAAAAGAATTCCGAACTCTTATGTATTATTTATATTATAGCATAAAAATATGAAAATGTTTGTTGAAACGTGTCGAGATTAACAATAAATTGCGATGAAAAGTGCTTGCCTTTTTCTTAATAAAGTATTATAGTTAATATTGGATTGAAGAGAAAGGAGGAAATATGTTAAGTAACTTTTTTGGGAGCATTTTTATAAATCGCGATAGATTAAGAGAAGCGGGGATAAATTATCCAATAAAAGTAGAATATTACAAAGTAATAAATGAATTAACATATGGAATACAAGTAATCAAAACAGAGTACAGAGAAAAAATAGGAGTTGAACAAAAAAGGATTGAAAATGTTACAAATAATGAACTTGAAATTAATAATATTTTGAGTTTAATAAAACAGCAAGAAGTAACTCCTATCGGGCTAGAAGATGTAATTGTAGAAATTAAAAAAATTCAGGCACTTGCCAAAAGTAAAAAAATAAGCTACAATACATAAGATAAATACAACATTTGGAGGTAATAAAATAAAAATGGCAGATAAATTAATAATAGTAGAATCACCAGCAAAAGCAAATACAATAAAAAAGTTTTTGGGTGGAAGCACAAAAGTAGTCGCATCAATGGGGCATATAAGAGATCTACCTAAATCAAAACTAGGAATAGATATAGAACATAACTTTGAACCACAATACATAAATATTAGGGGGAAAGGAGATTTAATAAAATCATTAAAAAAAGATGCTAAATCAGCTAAAAAAGTGTATTTAGCAACTGACCCTGACCGTGAAGGAGAAGCAATTGCATGGCATTTATCAAATATATTAGATGTAGATAGTGACAAAGTTACGAGAGTAACATTTAATGAAATAACAAAAACAGCAGTACAAAAAGCAATAAAAGAGCCAAGAGATATTGATATAAATCTAGTTGATGCACAACAAGCTAGAAGAGTATTAGACAGAATAGTTGGATACAAAATAAGTCCTGTATTATGGAAAAAAGTTAGAAGAGGACTATCAGCAGGTAGAGTTCAATCAGTTGCTGTTAAACTAATAGTTGATAGAGAAGAAGAAATAGAAAAATTCATACCACAGGAATATTGGAATATCTATGCAAAATTATTAGATGAGAAAAGTAAAAAAACATTTGAAGCAAAACTATATGGAAAAGAAAAGAAAAAGATAGAAATTCACAGCAAAGAAGAAGTTGATGAAATTCTAGAAGTAATTGAAAAAGCCAAATATATAGTAGAAGATATTAAAAAAGGTCAAAAGAAAAGGACACCTGCACCACCATTTACAACAAGTACAATGCAACAAGAAGCATCAAGAAAATTAGGATTCACATTAAAGAAAACAATGTCTATTGCACAAGGACTATATGAAGGTGTTAAAATACCTGAAAAGGGAACAGTTGGGTTGATAACTTATATGAGAACAGACTCAACAAGAATATCTGAAGAAGCAAGAGCAATGGCAAAAAAACATATAGTTGAAGAATATGGTGAAAACTATTATGAAAACAGATACTACAAAACAAATAAAGAAGCCCAAGATGCACACGAGGGTATAAGACCAACATATGCAGAATTAAAACCAGATGAAATCAAAGATTCATTAACTAAAGACCAATATAAATTGTATAAATTAATATACAATAGATTTATGGCTAGCCAAATGGCGCCAGCTGTGTATGATACAATTTCTGTAACAATAGATGCAAACAAATATACATTTAAGGCAAACGGACAAAATCTTAAGTTTAAAGGATTTATGGTATTATATGTAGAGGGCACAGATGAGAAGATAGAAGAAGAAAATGAAATAATACCAGAACTTGAATTAAATCAAGAAGTAAAAAAACAAAAAATAGAGCCAAAGCAAAGCTTTACAGAACCACCAGCAAGATATACTGAGGCAAGTCTTGTAAAAGCATTAGAAGAGAAAGGAATTGGTAGACCAAGTACATATTCTCCAATAATTACTACTATATTAGAAAGGAGATATATAGAAAAAGAACAAAAACAATTAATACCAACAGAACTTGGGAAAGTTGTAAACAAACTACTAACTGAAAACTTTTCTGATATAATAAATGTAGAATTTACTGCAAACATTGAAAATCAGTTTGACAATGTAGCAGAAGGAAAAGAAAATTGGAAGACAATTATAAAAGATTTTTATACACCATTTGAAGAAAACCTTGAAAAGGTCGAAAGGGAATTAGAACATGTAAAATTAGAAGAAGAAGTTTCTGATGTTAAATGTGAGAAATGTGGCAGAATGATGGTATATAAATATGGTAGGTTTGGAAAATTCCTAGCATGCCCAGGTTATCCTGAATGCAAAAACACAAAAGCTATTGTTGAAACAATAGATACACCATGCCCTAAATGTGGTGGAGTTGTGCAAGTCAGAAAAGCTAAAAACAAGAGAAAATATTATATATGTGAAAATAATCCTAAATCATGTGAGTATATTTCATGGAATAAACCAGCAAAAGAGACTAAAAAATAGTCTCTTTTACTTTCGAATATCTTTTTTATCCAATGAGGCTTAGGTACGAGAATAATTGTTTTAATACAATTAACTATAAAAGCGAACAAAGCATTTGTTTGACATGATTAACATAATATGGTATAATAATAAGTGATGTACAGAGATGTACTTATAGTACTCCTATTCAACAAGGAGAGACAAAACTAATAGCGCAAATGCGCAAGGAGGAAATTATTATGGTAGGATTTGAAGGTTTCGAATATTATGAAGAGGTGTCTCGGTTTTTTGGTCCCAAGCTGATGGAGGTTTTGGAAGCAGGATTTGATGAGGACAAAATGTCTTTTGATAGTCTTGCAGAGGAGACTTTAAAAAAACTAAAGGATGTGAAACAACTGGCCGAAGAGAGTGATGTAGTAGCTTACAAGCTGGAAAGTGAGCTGGAAACTTGTGAAAGGTTCTGGGAGATGTACAGGATTGGTGTAAGCATCTTAGCGTGCTTACACGAGATGGAATACGAAGATGGAGGTCTCAAAAACGAAAATATAAGAGATTTATCTTATTACCTCCTCCGCTTTATGACTGACTCGGATGTCTGCACTACAATGGATCGGAAATCTGCTCTCGAAATATTCTCCTCGATGGATTATGTTTATCAAATCAGGGAAGATCTACTCGGGAATAAGTAATCCAACCATAAGTGAGTAACTGTATTGTAAAAGATACAGTTACTCACTTTTTCTTATTTGTTCGATGTTGAAATAGAACTGGTAGAAAAATTAAAGAAATGGTGAAAACCAATTTCATATAGAATGTTGACAAGACTGGAAAATATATGTAGAATAATGATAAAATAAACGAAAATGGAGAAATAAAGATGCTAAAAAAATTATATAAGTTAGGAGAACTTACACTAAGACAAAAGTATATAGAACAAGAAAGAGAAAAACATACATTAGTAGATTTATTTTGGGAATGTACTTTAACATGTAATGCAAAGTGCAAACATTGTGGAAGCAGTGCAGAAAAAAAGAAATACGATGGTGAACTAACAACAGAAGAAATCAAATCAGCATTTAAACAAATAGCAAATGATATGGATGCAACAAAAATCTTAATAAATGTTACAGGAGGAGAACCATTAGTAAGAAAAGACTTATTTGATGTAATGGAATATGCGACAAATGAATTAGGCTTTCATTGGGGAATGACCACAAATGGAATATTGCTAAATGATGAAAATATTAAAAAACTAAGAAAAGCCAATATAGAAACCATTTCAATAAGTATTGATGGGTTACAAGAAACTCATGATACATTTAGAGGAGTTCCAGGGGCATATGAAATAATCATAAAAAATATACAAAAGTTAAGACAAGCAGGATATGTAAAACATATTCAAGTAACAACAGTTTTTCATAAAGACAATATAAATCAACTAGAAGAATTATACAATGTAATGCTTGGGTTAAACTTGGACTCATGGAGATTAGTATCGATGGATCCGATAGGAAGAGCAAATGAGAATAATGAATTATTACTTGACGGAAAAGAAATAAGAAAATTGCTTGACTTCATAAAATCTAAGAAAAAAGACAAAAGATTAGTTCTTGAGTATGGTTGTCCGGGTTTCTTAGGACTTGAATATGAAAAAGAAGTAAGAAGAAACTATTTTTATTGTAGAACTGGAATAAATGTTGCTAGCATTTTATATAATGGAGATTTATTTGCTTGCCCTAATGTACCAAGAATGCCAAGATTCATACAGGGAAATATTAGAAAAGACAATTTTAAAAACGTATGGGACAATAAGTACAAGGAGTTTCGAAAAAAAGATAGAACTAAATGTGATGAATGTAATAAATGCGAGTATTGGGAATATTGTCTAGGTGGGGCATTTCATACATGGGGTTTTAATAATAACATGCAAAATAAATGTACATATAAAATGATTAATAAAATGTAGGGGGATAATAATGATAAGATTATTAGAGAAGATAAAAACAAGTTTGATTGCAATAGGAGTGGCTATAATGGCGCTACCTAGTAGAATATTTGCTGCGAATAGAACTCCAGACGATGTAATTAAAGAACTTCAAAACGGATATGATGCACGACAAACAGAGACTTTATATGGAATACCAAGTGTTGGACCTGTAACAGGGAAGTATAATATAGTAAGATTTATTGCAATACCTATAGTAGTGTTAATAGGATTAATAACATATTATAAAGTAAGTAAAAGTAGTAGAAAGAAAAAGATAATAGTTACAGTGGTTATAATTGCAATAATAGCAATATTATATGTAGTTGCAGATTACGTTATAAAATATGTACTTTAAAATAAAGACTTAAAGTAAAAGCATTACTTTAAGTCTTTATAGCTTTTTATTACTAATAATATGTTGATTGTATTAACTTATAAAATTGCTTTTAAAACATACAGAAAATTTGTATAAAAAATTTTGGTCACCTGAACTGTAACACTAAATAAAAAAATCGATTTTATGCTATCAAATAACCATATGTGTTTGACATGATTAACATAATATGGTATAATAATAAGTGATGTACAGAGATGTACTTATAATACTCCTATTCAACAAGGAGAGACAAAATTAATAGCGCGAATGCGCAAGGAGGAAATTATTATGGAAGGGTTCAAGTACTATTACGAAGCCTATGCTGTCTACGGTTATGAGCTGATGGAAGTTTTTGAAAAAGAAGGAGTACCCGAAGAATTGGATGCCAAAGGTTATGTGTATCTCTGGAAACAAGTTATAAAAAAGCTTAATGAAGTGAACGAGTGGGTTTCCTATATGCAGCTGCAGGATCCTGAATTTGATGAGAAGACTGAACTTCACAAGAAGTTGTGGGACATCTATGCCATCGGAGTTGGCATTGTAGACTTCCTAAAAATGAGGTTTTATACCAAAAAGGAGATTGCTAAGTGGAAGGAAAAAGACATTAACAAGGTCATTTTGGAATGTATGACAGAGGGACTTCCCAAGCGCAGAGAGATTGAAATCTTGGTTGACACATTTTGCAAGGTAACAGAGGCGCTAAACGTGGAGGGGAAGTAACCCAACCATAAGTGAGTAATTGTATTGTGAAAGATACAGTTACTCACTTTTTCTTATTTGTTCGATGCTAAAATAGAACTGTTAGAAAAAATATGTTGATTATATTAATTTATTAAATTGCTTTTAAAACCTAGAGAAAATTTGTACAAAAAAATTTAAAAATTTTTCAAAAAAGTATTGACAAAAAACGACACCCGTGTTAATATAATTAAAGACCGAACAACAGAGAAAAATATTAAAGAAATATTACATAAGAATTAGTATAAAAGTTATAGCGAATTGAATGAAAAAACACCAAATTACTA